>CAZYQA010000294.1:0-3423 GCA_964649555.1 uncultured Muribaculaceae bacterium | reverse complement strand
ATCATATTTTCCAGACATATTACATATTATTTAATTTTGATACCATTAACCTGAAGAATTGAATCGAACTGATCAGGTGAATATACTCGTTTGAATGTACCGGATGAGAATTTGTGTCTTAAATTATTCTTAAATGTATTAAGCTTAAACTGTTTTTCTACTTGTAGTTTATCATCAAGATATGCAACAGGGAGATATTTGATTTTTAAGTTATGATGCTCGCAAAATACCTTAAGTAAACGCTCACTCATATATCCGAAAACTCTACTCTGACGTGCATAAGGGGATAATCTAACATACTCTTCAACTTTGAAAAGAACATCAAATAACCATTCACAATACTTATTCATAAGATCCTTTCTCATAATAAACATATTATATGGAGAAATTTCATTCCCGGACATTACGCGCTCAAAAGCAGGATAATATTCACTATGATAAGTTCTGAGTACTTTACTAAGGATTGCTAAATCCTCATCAACATGGCACAAACAATAATGTACACATAATGAAACAGGAAAGTTATTGGGTCTTGCTAAAACGATATCATACCCATCAATTGCCTCCTCAACCACTGCAGAATTAAATTTTAGCGAATCTATTTCAGATAACGGTTTATGATAAAGCGTAGTATTTTTAGGAGATTTACTAAATTCAAAATAGCGTCTATAGTGGCATAACCCAATTATTTCAGTATTATTAAGATTCTTCCAGGCCCAATACAAAGCCGTTAATTCACAATAATGTGGATTTTTAGAGCTTATATTTTCCCCCTCATCATCTCCAATAAAGTTTAGTTCTGCATTACTTATAGATTTTCCCACATGAATTGGCAGATATAAATCACTTAATGGCAATGGAGACTTCTTATGCACGCATAATAGAATCTTAACACTTCTCATAATTCAATATTAAAAAAACAAAGATATTGATTTTTTATAAATTATTTCACCACTTTGATTGTTACTTCCCTGAGTAAACAACCTGGAAAAATCTTCTTTATATTACCATCAACAGAAAAAGAAGTTGCCTTCAAATATGGATCTGCGCCCTCTGCTTCTTCATCCTTTGGAGACTCACCCTCCTGCCTGAATAAATCTGCATCATCTAAGGCACCATATCTGTTATCCCATATCTTCCCCTCAATAGGTTTAGCTCTTCCAATTTTTGAGTATTTGATATCTCCATTCACCTCTTCAGGCATAAGTATCTCATAAACAGATTTTAGATTCAATCCCTCTTTTATGCCTATATAAGCATCAATTGTTCCATCTTCATTTACAGTAGCAATAGGAGTATTTACTTTAAACTCCTCATATTCTCTTTGCAGCTCGACAATAGATTTATCTATCGCTCTTGCACAAACTTTAGACATTTGCTTCATCTTACTCGATTTTGAGAACGATTTTGAAGATATATTACCAGCAGAGATAGAAGTCTTTCCAATGTATGACAAGCTAAACATAGAGCAAGTATCAAATGCAATCACTCTATTCTTATTAAAATATGTAGTATCTACCCAATAGCTATCATAAAATGTAGCTGAAATTTCATCATTCCAATTAAGTCTGAACAAATATGATGTTACACCTACGCTGAATCCATCAATCTCACTCACAAGGGCACCTGTTGCTGTTCCAATACTATTATACCTCTCATCTTCAGTTGCTGCTGCTGCAATCTGCCCTAATAATCTTATAACTCCTCCTATCTTAGCAGATGTTGCCCCTTTATCTGTATAAGTAATATCATTTACAAGCATAAAAGTTTTCCCAATCAGATCTTCCCCTGCATCAGCTAATATAGCACGTCCAAGAATAGTTTTATCAGCAATATTTATATCTTGCTGTGAAGCATCATATGATCCGCGGTCTTGGATCAGTTCCATGTTAAATACACCCAACGAATCACACCTATTAAACCATTTAGATACAATCCTTCTAGGAATATCATTTTCCATAATAAAATCGGTGACATCATTTGAATTAGCTTCAACCTTTTTCTTACCCGATTTTCTTTGTTTTTTAGCTGAAGATTCAAATGATCTTATATGCAGATTATGATCATTAAACTTCTCAGGTATAGGTATCTGCATAAAGGCTGAATCAATCTGCTCCCCATAAGGAAAAGACGAGTGCTTAATTAAAACGGTATATAAAGAACTCCTCCTGTATTTCTCCAAATAATCTCTCCCATTCAATGTATCTTGGGCAGAAATAAAATTACTAAAAGATAATGACAGGATTAAAAGGAAACATAGTTTATTCATAAGTTAATTTCACAAGCTAATTACATAAATATTAAAGCACTATCCTACCCCTCTGCATCTCTTTTGCCTGATAACTTAGAGCAATTTGTTTCATAGCTTCAACAGATGACATTGTTGCTTCATGCTCTCTCGCTTTCTCTTGTGCCTCCATCTGTTGTTTATACTCCTTATCTTTATCCATAACAGCTGCCATATCCTTCATTAAAGTTTGTGCTTGTTTATAGCAATCAGCTTCTGATGTTATTGCTCCTAAATACTCAGCAGCCTTTTCTGCAGCTTTCTGATTACGCCCTGCAGCCCATAGACTTTGAGCTTTTGCCAGATTTTCATTTGCGCTATTATTTACAAAATCCTTATAAATCTGCTCGGCAACATTTAATGCTTCTATATATTTATCACCACTGGATTGAGGTATAACACATAGTAGAAACAAAGCTTCATCATATTTCTTAGCTTTTGAGAGCAACTTAGCCTCTTTAATAATCACATCAGCATTTGCGTTATAATAATCAACTATACTATTACAAGTCTCCGATAAGAAACTTTTCAAATCCTTATTTACAGCAGAGATATTTTTTATCGCAGAGATCATAGCTTTATTTTCATTATCACCTACTCCCTTTGAGAAGACAGTAATATTACCAAAAGATTTCTTTCCCACTATATCTTTAACATAAAATGAAAATTCTACTCTTTCAGATATCTTAGCAGGAGCACCACCTGTAATATTTTTATCCGTTACGGCAACATTACATTCTAGGGTAAACTGAGATAATTCTCCATCTGCTGCCACACCATTTTGGCTTACTATCTGCTTCATTTTATTAAGCAAATAGGAATATGATTGCTCAGGAAGATTTGCAACTGACTCTTTATCCAATGATACAGACAAATAAACACCTTTATCAGCAGATTGAGCACTTGCTGCAAATGTTGATAAAATACAAATTGCAGCTATAACAAAGTTTCTAATAGTTTTCATATCTTATTTATCTCCTAAAACTAAAGTTATCTCACCTAATCCACGATTAAGTAATTTAATGTTTTCTATATTGTAAGGCTCGCTTTTTAAGAATTTTACCTTCTTCCCTCTCAATCATTGCTATATCTACAAGAAGAGCTTCTACAATGTTATAATAAGCCTCAAGGACCAT
>CAZYQA010000293.1:0-3433 GCA_964649555.1 uncultured Muribaculaceae bacterium | reverse complement strand
TTTCCAGTACCTGTTTCAATCACAGGTATGGTACTGTTGGCAATTACCGCCCGAATCAGACCTGCACATCCACGAGGAATCAACAGATCCACATATTGTTTCATCTTCATAAAAGCAGTTGCCGTTTCCCGATCTGTGGACTCTATGAGCTGAACCACATTTGGATTCAGATGGCTTCTCACCAGCGCATCCCTTATGGTATTGGTAATGGCCAGATTGGAGTGGATGGCATCACTGCCACCTTTTAAGATCACCGCATTACCCGAAGATCTTTTTATTGATATTTTACTTTTTACCAATACTATCCAAGGCTTGTTATCTTTGCTCAGAAATACAGGGTTCATTGTTGCATGAATTAATTTATCATTTAGATAATAGTCATAGCTCAATGTATATAATGTTCTCTCATCTTTTGGCTTCTCATCAATAAAGCTAAACCATGAGTTTATTATCTCCAAAATCTGTATGTTTTGCTCCTGTGTTATGTATAATTTACTGAATTTCCAGCCTAAATTTTTCACCTCTACAGGAGAAAGACCGGCTAAGAAAATAGGGTTATTTGATACATATAACACTTCCCCTTTATAAAAATCAACTAAATGTAGGCATTGTCTGGTTACTCTTGCTACCCCCTCCAATATTTTACAATAGGAGGAAAGGTTTTTATACCACTCATTATCAACATCATCTATATTCAACTCTATAGCTCTGAACCCCTTTTGCATATCCTTTTTCTTATAATAACAATTATTCAAATTAAGAGGTTTAAAGACTCCTAATGGTATCCTTGATTTTATGATATGCACTCTCTTGCATAATATAATCTCCCCCTAACTCTTGGGGGGTAAAAGATATGCCTTCTCTATACTTCATCCCAGATTCAACTGCTTCACTTGCAGAGAAATGAATCTCACTCACTCCTGTTTTTGAAACTATCTCTTTTATATTTGAAGAATTAATGCCTGCTCCCGGCATAATTATGATCCTTTTATTTGCAATGCTGTTCATTGCCTTTATAGTGCTCATTCCCTGGTAAGCACTATTAGCTCCACCTGAGGATAATATTCTGTCTGCTCCCAATCCAATTATATCTTCAACACTCTTTATTATATCTCTGCTCCTATCAATTGCTCTATGAAATGTCACAGATAAGCCTAATTCTTTTGCAAGATTTATCATCCTGGCTGAAGAATCTATATCAATATCCCCATCTTCATTTAGTGCCCCCACCACAACTCCGTTCACACCATAATCTGCACATATCTTTATATCATCCAACATCACATTTAGCTCCGATGCGGAATACAGAAAGTCCCCTTGCCTTGGGCGTATTAGCACGTTTACATCAATAGGGACTGATTCTCTAACCCTTTTTATTAACCCCGCCGATGGGGTAATACCACCAAGGCTAAGAGCTGAGCATAGCTCAACTCTATATGCCCCGGCATTATATGCATTTAATGCACTCTGCAATGATCCGATACAAATTTCTACTCTCATTTATGAAATATATTTTTTAAGCCATTTACCCTGCTCTTCATTTAGTAATTTTGTTAATTTATTATACACGTTATTATTAAATGTTTCAACCCATTTCAATTCATCATCCGATAACAGCTCTTTAATTATACAACTTGTTTGTATTGGAACAAGTGTCATTGTATTAAAAGAATAAAACTCATTAAACTGTGTGCTTTTCCAAAACTCCACACTCATTATATTCTCTGTTCTGATGCCATATTCTCCTTCAAAATATATTGCAGGCTCATTTGATATCACCATTCCCGGAGAAAGTGTTACAGGATTCTCTTCCATCCTTATACTTTGTGGCCCTTCGTGTACACATAAGTAATGCCCTATACCGTGGCATGTACCATGAAAATACATCATACCTTCATTAAATAGTGGGCCTCTGGCAAGAATATCCAGTTGAGAACCTCTCGTGCCGTTAGGGAATTTAGCCTGAGATAAGTTTATCATTCCTTTTAATACAAGTGTATAGTCTTTTGCCATCTTTTCGGTGACTTTGCCTATTGCTATGGTTCGGGTTGTATCTGTTGTTCCACATATATATTGTGCTCCGGTATCCATTAATAAGAAGTTATCTTTATCAATATAAGTAGGATTTTTCTCATCTGCAGTATAATGTGGCAATGCAGCATGAGCTCCAAATGCAATTATCGGCTCAAAACTCTCCCCTTTATATATAGCTGATTCCCTCCTATATTCTATCAGTTTTTCCCCAATCTCATATTCTGTTATTTCTCTATTTGCAGCAATAGCCTCATCTATATATTTCAGAATTTTACACCATGCCACTCCATCTATCTCCAAAGCCTTCCTAAATCCATCCAATTCAACGCTATTTTTTATAGATTTCAAATAATTTACAACGCCTCCCACCACAGGATCATTAATAAATTTTGCTCCTTTCTTATTTAAAAGATTATAATCTCGTATTGAAATTTTAGATGGAGAACATACCCTGATAGCATCTTCAGATATATTGCTTATATAATTTGTCCAATCTTGATATTGGTGAAGCTCCACTGAGTTTTTAAGGAGTTCATCTTTTGCATCTTTATCTAATGATTCCAAGTTTGCAAATAACTTTACTCCTGTATCTGTTATTGCAGCATATGATTGAGCCAGAGGGTTAAACTCTATATCTTTTCCTCTGATATTACATAGCCAAGCTACTTCGTCACAAGCTACAACTGGGTATATAAAGTTATTCTCTATACCTATATACTCTTTAATCCTTTTATATTTACTTTCCGTTGATTCTCCACAATACTCTATCGGAAGATTATCTATTTTATTAAAAATAAGATTGGCTCTCTCTTCCCACACTTGCGATATAAAATCATCCACAAGCATTATCTTATTGGGAGCCATCTCATTCACCAATGCGTCGTATTCGCTTTTGGTAAATAGTGCACTATCAATTATAATGTTTGCTCCTGCAGGCAATTGCTCTTTAAGCCATTGTGAAATTGAAAGTGTACCTTTTACTTTTTGCTTCATTAATATTATACCTGTCCCTTCCAATTGCTTTGATGCCTGGACAAAATATCTTGAATCTGTCCATAAAGCAGATTTATCATGTGTGATAACCAAAGTTCCTGCCGAGCCTGTAAAGCCACTGAGCCACTCCCTTATTTTATAATAATCTTGTGTATATTCCCCAAAGTGTGGACAATTTGTCGGAATTATATATGCAGAACCATTTAGTTCTTTTAATTTATTTTTTATTAAATCTATCTTATTCATATTACTCTATCTTAGTTTTAGCAAATTTAATAAAAAAGAAAAACAAATATAAAATAGCACTCCATTTTATATTTGTTTAGTATTCTTTTTCAACTTCCACTATTAAAATCTCATATTTACTGAACAAAGATTCGAAATATCGGTTTATTAAAACATATAA
>CAZYQA010000292.1:0-3435 GCA_964649555.1 uncultured Muribaculaceae bacterium | reverse complement strand
CTATCTGTTACAATTTTATACTCTTGCGGGGGTAATTATGAATTAAATAACCTGACAGTAATTGAAAATCATTCAAAAAGCTCAGTATTTAATCTTACGCAAGATTCTATGCTATGCTATTTAAACGATTATTTTCCCACTATGAATGGTATTGATTCAATTGTACCACCTATAGGAGTAGAAATAGAGATTACAAATGAGGAAAATAAGTTTATCATTAAAAAAAATGCTGATTATGTAGGTGTCAATATTATAAACATCTGGAAAAACGGAGTATGTTATGCTCTTGTTACACAAGCGTGTAATAATAATCCAAGAGAAAATATGTTTACCCTATCTACTCCATCAAAAAAGGAGATAAAAATAGGGTTTGAGAAGCAGCCATGCAACATCATAGCTCTATGGCAAAACATAGAGCCCCCCCCCCATTTTATAAAAATTAAAGGTGAGACTGCAACCATTACAATTCCGGATAATATAAAAAACAATATGGCACTTCGCTCCTTAAAGAGATCATATATAAGGATATATGCCTCTACAGCTGATGTGCTATACTCTGATATTCTTGTCCCACTTGAAAATGGAGAGATATTATCAACTACCAATTTCATTACCAGAAAGGATCATGAGTCTAAAATTATTTACTCATTAATGATCGACAGATTTAATAATGGCAACTTAGAGAATGATAGAAAGTTAAACTCATCAAAGGTATTACCTAAGGTTGATTATTATGGAGGGGACATTAGGGGCATAACAAGTAAGGTTGATGAAAACTACTTCACCGATCTTGGTGTAAACACTATATGGGTATCCCCTATAATTCAAAATCCATACGACTCATGGGGATTGAATGAAAATCCGGTAACGGAATTTAGCGGCTATCACGGATACTGGCCTTTATACTCAACTAAAATAGATGATAGATTTGGAACTGACCAAGAATTTAGAGAACTTATTAATATATCACATAAAAAAAATATTAATATTATACTAGATTATGTAGCAAACCATTTACATATCAATAGCCCGGTTATTAAAGAGAATCCTCACTGGATAACCCCATTATATTTACCTGACGGCAGGGAAAATATTGCACTTTGGGATGAGCAGAGATTAACAACTTGGTTTGATAAGCATCTAGCAACACTAAACCTAGAAGATAAACAGGTGAGGGATATAATGACAGATTCTACAATTTACTGGCTTAAAAATTATGATTTGGATGGTTTTAGACATGATGCTTGCAAGCATATCCCTTTAGAGTATTGGCGCGATTTAGTTTCTAAAATGAACCTTCTCAATCCTCAGAACTCTTATTTTCAGATTGGTGAAACTTACGGATCCAATGATCTGATAGGATCTTATGTAAAAAATGGGATGCTAAATGGACAATTTGATTTTAATGTATATTTTACTGCAATAAACTCTATTGGCAAAGAGGATGGAGATATGAAAGAATTACTGAATGAAATAGTTTCTTCATTGAATAGCTATGGGTACCATAATAATATGGGATATATATCGGGGAATCATGACCAACCACGATTTATTTCATTAGCAGGAGGTGCATTAAAATGGGATGAAGACACCAAACAGGCAGGCTGGAATAAAAACGTTTCTGTTGGTGATTCAATAGGATATAATAAGTTATTTATGCTACATACTCTAAATTTCACTATACCCGGTATTCCTTGTATATATCAGGGAGATGAGTACGGAGAACCCGGAGGAAATGACCCGGATAATAGAAGAATGATGAGATTTAATGATTTGAGCAAGAAGGAAAATGAGCTTCTGGAAAAATTAAAAGGTTTGGTTCAAGAACGAAGCTCATCTCTTGCTCTTATTTACGGACAATTTATCCCACTTGAGAGTAAAAATAACTGCATAACTTATGCTAGAACATATATGGGCGAAACTTATGTTATCGGATTAAATAACTCAAATACTACACAAAAGCTCAGTATAAAGCTCCCTTCATTGCTAGCAAGTAATTCTATCGAGATAAATATTCCTCCTTTTAATACAGAAATTATTAAACTAAACAAAAATGACTAAACAATTAATTACAATTGCACTAGGCGCATTACTATTGAGTGCGTGTAATGATTCAAATAAGAATATTGACGAACTTCACCCTCAGTGGAGTTATGATAATGTTATCTATGAATTAAACACCAGGCAATTTACACCCGAAGGTACATTTAAACAGGCACAAGCAGAACTACCTGCGCTAAAAAAATTGGGTGTAGATATATTATGGCTTATGCCCATTTATCCAATTGGAAAAGAGGAAAGAAAGGGAACACTGGGAAGCTACTATGCAATATCTGATTATTGTGATGTAAATCCAGAATTTGGTACAATGAAGGATTTTGATAATTTTTTATCTTATGCTCATACGAATGGATTTAAGGTGATTTTAGACTGGGTTGCCAATCACACATCACCGGATGCAAAATGGATAACAGATGGAAATATTGATTGGTATGAGCTAGATTCTCTCGGGAAACCAATTGCTCCGTATGACTGGACAGATGTTGCTAAGGTAAATTACAAAAACCCAGAGATGAGAGAAGCAATGATACAAGCGATGAAGTTTTGGGTAATAAAAGGAGTTGACGGATTTAGATGTGATGTTGCAGGGGAAGTTCCTACAGATTTTTGGGAAACTGCCGTAGATACTTTGAAAAAATACAACCCCAACATATTTATGTTAGCTGAAGCAGAAAAGCCAGAACTACATAATAAAGCATTTGATATGAGCTACTCTTGGGAGTTACACCACATTATGAATAAGATTGCACAAAAAGAGTATAGTGCCGATTCATTAAGAACATATTATAAAAGAGAACTAATTAAACATCCAAAGAGCGCATTTAGAATGAACTTTACCTCCAATCACGATGAAAACTCTTGGAATGGGACTGAGTTTGAGAGGATGGGAAATGCCGTTGAACAATTTGCTGTGCTATCTTATATATTACCAGGAATGCCTCTAATCTATAATGGGCAAGAATATGGAATGGATAAAAGATTAGAGTTTTTTGAAAAAGATACTCTATTAAGAGATGGCGAATATAAAGATGTGTACTTTGCTCTATACAAGGCACTTAATACTCTAAAAAAAGATAATATTGCTCTTAAAAGTGGAGAAAAAGGGGCTGATATGATTGAATTACCAAATTCAGAACCAAAATCGGTATATTCAATATGTAGAGATACACTAAATAATACAGTTATTGGGATATTTAATTTTAGTGACTCTACCCAAACAGTAAAAATAGACCTTGGTAAATTGGCTGGAAAATATAATGAATTTGGAAATAATCAATCTATTCAAATTGCATCTGACCAAACTATTCAAATTGCACCTTGGGGATATAAAGTGTATTATAAAAATTAAATTATTTATATATGAAACGATTAATA
>CAZYQA010000291.1:0-3438 GCA_964649555.1 uncultured Muribaculaceae bacterium | reverse complement strand
TAACAAAAGGTGGTCGTCACTTCAGTTTTGCAGCAATAGTTGTTGTAGGTGATGAGAATGGTATTGTAGGATTTGGTCTTGGTAAAGCTAATGAGGTAACAACAGCTATCTCAAAAGGTATCGAAGATGCTAAGAAAAATCTTATCAAAGTACCTCTAAACAAAAGAACTATTCCACATGAGCAAACTGCTAAGTTTGGTGGAGCTAATGTATTTATGAAACCTGCAGCAGAAGGTACAGGAGTGAAAGCGGGTGGTGCGATGCGTGCCGTATTCGAGTCAGTAGGTATTCATGACGTATTAGCAAAATCAAAAGGTTCTTCTAACCCTCATAATCTTGTGAAAGCAACTGTTGCAGCTTTAGCTGAAATGCGTGATGCTTACACTATCGCAGGTTTAAGAGGAGTTCACATGAATAAAGTATTTAACGGTTAAGGAGGATAAGAAATGGCAAAAGTTAAAATTACTCTTGTAAAAAGCAAAAACGGAACGACAAAAAGTCAACAAGCTTGTCTTGCATCTTTAGGAATCCGCCGAATTAATCATTTTGTAGAATTAGAGCTTAATCCTGTTTACAACGGTATGCTTCAAAAAATTCTACACCTTGTTAAAGTAGAAGAAATCAACTAAAAGGAGACTCAATAATGAAATTAAATACATTAAAACCCGCTGCGGGTTCTACAGGAAGAGAGAAAAGAATCGCTCGTGGTGAGGGTTCCGGACACGGTGGAACATCTACTCGTGGTCACAAAGGAGCTCAATCGCGTTCAGGTTACTCTCGTAAATTAGGTTTTGAGGGTGGTCAGATGCCTATTCAAAGACGTCTGCCTAAGTTTGGATTTAATAATCCTAATAGAGTTGAATATAAAGCTATAAATCTTTCAAGTCTTCAAGCATTAAGCGAAAAAGCTGGAGTATCAGTTATTAACTTTGATACCCTAATTGAGCATGGTTTGGTTTCAAGAAAAGATTTAGTTAAGATTTTAGGTAATGGTGAGTTAACTATCAAATTAGAAGTTACTGCTCACGCGTTCTCTAAATCTGCAATAGCTAAAATTGAAGCTCTACAAGGTTCAGCAACTATAATCTAAACTTATACTTTACCCCAATGAAGAAATTTATAGAAACTATAAAAAATATTTTCAAGATTGAAGAGCTACGTAATAGGATAGTTTATACTATCCTCTTACTGTTGGTTTATCGCTTGGGTAGCTTTGTTGTTATCCCGGGTATAGATCCAACTCAGCTTGCAAATTTGGAAGCACAAGCCTCTGAAGGCTTATTAGGCTTACTTAATATGTTTTCAGGTGGTGCTTTCGGTAATGCTTCAATTTTTGCATTAGGTGTAATGCCTTACATCTCTGCATCAATTGTTATTCAACTTTTGGGAATTATGATTCCATACTTCCAAAGACTGCAAAGAGAGGGGGAGAGCGGAAGAAGGAAGATGAATCAATGGACACGTTATCTGACTATAGGTATTTTAGTGTTACAGGCACCGGCTTATTTAACCAACCTGCACGCTCAATTACCAGCATCAGCTTTTCTTATTCAAGGATTTTCATTTACGTTGTTTGCAACGATAGTGTTGATAGCCGGAACTATGTTTATCATGTGGTTAGGCGAGCGTATTACAGACCGCGGCTTAGGTAATGGTATATCGCTTATAATCATGGTGGGTATCATAGCAAGACTTCCTTATGCATTAATGGCAGAGATCGGAACCAGATTCAGCAGTACCACAGGTGGTATTCTTATGTTGATTGTGGAGATTTTATTACTTGCCTTTGTAATTATTGCAACTATTGCTTTAGTTCAAGGTACAAGAAAGATTCCTGTACAATATGCAAAAAGAATTATCGGAAACAAACAATATGGCGGAGTACGTCAATACATACCTTTAAAGATAAATGCAGCAGGTGTAATGCCAATTATCTTTGCTCAGGCATTGATGTTATTCCCACTTATATTTGCAAGCTTTGATGCTACACGTGGATTAGCCGCTACGTTAAGTAACTATACAGGCTTCTGGTATAATTTTATCTTTGGTTTATTAATTGTTGCATTTACTTATTTCTACACCGCTGTAACTGTAAATCCAACAATGATGGCAGAAGATATGAAAAAGAATGGTGGTTTCATTCCGGGTATTAAACCTGGTAAGAAAACAGCAGAGTATCTTGATTCAATAATGTCTCGCATTACTTTGCCAGGCTCAATTTTCTTAGCAATTATAGCTATTTTACCAGCTCTTGCTATGAAGATTGGAATTAACAACCAGTTTGCTCAATTCTATGGTGGTACTAGTTTGTTAATTCTTGTTGGTGTAATACTTGATACTTTACAACAAATAGAGAGCTATTTGTTGATGCGCCACTACGACGGACTTATGAAGACAGGTCGTCTTAAAGGTCGTTCGGGAATGTAATTTGATATAGTTCATTGAGATGATTAAATTAAAAACAGCAAGCGATATAGAGATCCTTAGGGAGAATGCAGATTTGGTTTCCAGAACTTTAGCTGAGGTTGGAAAAGCAATTGCACCGGGTGTTACAACTAAACACTTAGATGACATTGCCAGAGAGTTCATCAGAAGTAATGGAGCTGAGCCGGGCTTCCTTAATTATAATGGTTATCCATACACTTTGTGCATCTCTGTAAATGATGTTGTAGTACATGGTTTTCCAAGTGACTATGCATTAAAAGAAGGAGATGTAGTTTCAGTTGATTGTGGAACTATATATAAAGGGTTCTATGGCGATTCCGCTTATACTTTTACTGTGGGAAATGTTGATGAAAAGACACAAAAATTGCTGGATGTTACAAAAGAGTCTTTATATTTGGGGGCTCAAATGGCAGTTGCCGGTAACAGAATAGGTGATATTGGATCTGCTATTCAGCAACATGTTGAACAATTCGGCTTCTCTGTTGTAAGAGAGCTGGTTGGGCATGGTATTGGTAAGAAGATGCATGAATCTCCCGAAGTCCCTAATTATGGGAAGAGGGGGCAAGGTAAAAAACTTGTTGAAGGTATGGTTATATGTATTGAACCTATGATTAATGCCGGAAAAAAAGATATTTATCTTGGACATGACGGATGGTCTGTTTTAACTCAGGATAAGCAATTGTCAGCACACTATGAGTTCATGGTGGTAGTTGGCAAGGAAAAATCTGAGATTTTGACAAAATATGAATATATTGAAAATTTAAGTAATAAATTATAAGGAAAATATGGCAAAGCAATCTGCAATAGAGAAAGACGGAACAATTATTGAGGCATTATCAAATGCGATGTTTAGAGTAGAACTTGATAATGGACACATTATCGTAGCTCATATATCGGGAAAAATGAGAATGCACTACATTCGAATATTACCCGGAGATAAAGTAAGAGTTGATATGTCACCTTATGATTTATTACTTAAATTTTCAATATATT
>CAZYQA010000290.1:0-3482 GCA_964649555.1 uncultured Muribaculaceae bacterium | reverse complement strand
TCTTATCACAAGTAAAATATTATCCAAAGATAGTGTATGTTAAATCTATATTCTTCTGATAATCAATTCTACTTTTGATAATATTTAAATTACTTTGCATAGAGAGACCTCTAATGGTACTCCTAAAGTAATATGAAAAATATAGAAATTAAAACACTCATTGCTGAATGTATAATGCAGTTACGCAATGATGGTTATGATGAAAAGTGTATTGAGACCCATCGTCGACGATGGCAAAAAGGGATAGTCTCATACATGTTAAAAGCACGTGAAGATAAGTTTTCTTCTCAAATTGGAGAATCTTTTTTATCTGGTGTTTTGCCAGGATTGGCAGCTCCAACACAACGTGCTCATCGTAGAAGTATACACCTTTTAGTCGAGTTCATGGAGACAAGGAAAGTACGTAGGAGAATAGTCAAGATTCGAAGCCACCCACTTAATGGTGAGATTGGTGATGCTGCGCTCTTACACCTTAACTTCTTGAGGGAACAGCGTCGGTGTGAAGCTACAATTCATAATCACCGAAGACTATTGAGCTACTTTATTGAAGGGCTAGCTCAAAAAGGAATTAGCAAAATTTGTGATATAACAGAAGAAGCTATTGTCTCTTTTGTAGATTATGCCCAAACGTGCAAATTGGAACACTTCTATGCTATCCGTCAGTTTTGCTTATTTTTATATGAAAAAGGACTTACATCTATAAATCTCAGTTATGTACTTGCTAGAAATAATTTCCCGCAACATGAAAAACTACCATCAATCTACAACGCAAACGAGATATGCCAAATTGAAGCATCTATTGAACAATCTTCAGCTGTAGGTAAAAGAGACTATGCCATTTTTCTTTTAGCCTCCAGACTCGGACTTCGAGTTTCTGATATAGCTGCTTTAAGTTGGAATAACATTGATTGGGATAATGGTAAAATAACTCTTTACCAATATAAAACAAAAGCACCTGTAGAACTTCCTCTTTTAAAAGAAGTTGGGGAAGCATTGGTAACTTATGCACGTGATGCACGTCCAAAATCACATTTAAACCAAATTTTCCTATCAGCAAAAGCACCATATCGTCCAATGACTCGTTTAAGTCTAAATGGTGTGGTGATAAGGATAATGCAAGCTTCGGGCATCAATACATTAGGACGTAGATTTGGACCACATTCAATGCGCCATTCTCTTGCTAGTAATATGTTACAGCAAGGTACATCATTGCCAACTATATCAAGTATATTAGGGCACGAAAGTACACAGAGTACTATGGAATATCTTCGAGTTGATGTCACAAACTTGCGTGATTGTGTTCTCAATATACCATTAGTAGATGAATCTTTTTATTCGCAGAAAGGAGGTGCTTTTTATGATTAACTATATTTATAAGAGTGTATTTGCTCCACATATAAAAAGTTTTGTGCAAATGAAAGCAGCCATGGGATTTACAACCTCAAAGATAGAGTATATACTCAAAGAGCTTGATGAAATTTACAGCAAACTACACCTTGAAGAACCTAAATTAACCAAAGACCTAGTTAAAATATGGCGTGACAGTCGATTGAATGATAGCGAAAGAACCCTTTATGACAAATGGTCAATAGTTAATCAGTTTTCTCGCTATATGTGCCATTGTGGGTTTATTTGTTATGTTCCTCCGATGCCAAAGCAAAAAAACAATATCTTTATCCCTAGAATATTTACTCATGACGAAATACAATGTTTCTTCACGGTAACAGATAATCTTCGTTTACATAACATACAACCGAGTTTATGTCTATTTTCTATGCCAACTCTATTCCGTCTTTTATACTCTACGGGAATGCGAATTAGTGAAACCTTAAACTTGAATAATGAGGATATAAACTTTGACAAGGGAATAATAATTATAAAAAAGAGTAAAAATAAGAGGCAACGCATAATACCTATAACTACGTCTTTGAAGCAATTGCTTCATCAATATTTACAGCATAGAGATAAAATGCGGATTAAAAACGTAACACTAGGCGAAAACCCACTATTTGTATCTCATGCTGGAAAAAGAATTTTAAAGTATACAGTTTATATGTGGTTCAGAAAGATACTCAAGCTATGCAATATTCCTTTTATTGGAGGGAATCATGGTCCAAGATTGCACGATTTACGCCATACTTTTGCTGTTCATACACTTATAAAACAGGTAAAAGCTGGTAAAGATATTTATTGCTTACTGCCCATTTTATCTGTTTTTATGGGACATAAAACATTATCTGGAACAGAATCTTATGTGAGATTAACCAGCGAAATGTTCCCTGAATTAAATATACAAATTGGGGATATATCATCTTATATATTCCCTTCACTTGAAAAAATAGTACGAGAATATGAAGAATGATTTTGCAAAATACCTGAGAGATTTTTTTACAGAATATCTTTCTGCCGAACGAGGTGTCAGTCCTAACACCATGCGTTCATATGGAGCTACATTTGCCTCCTACCTTGACTTTATGAAAGTCAATAAAAATATCAATGCAGAGAAAATAACACTTGAACATATAAATCGAAAAAATGTTCTTGAATTTTTAGACTGGTTGCAAACAATAAAAAACAGCTCTATATCAACTAGAAACCAAAGATTAGCTGCAATACATGCCTTTTGTAGATACATGCAATATGAAGATATAATACGCCTAAAACAATGGCAAGAGATACTCAGTATTAAGATTAAAAAGGCTATAAAAAACACCATGAACTATCTAACATTGGATGGTATCAAAGCCTTATTAGAGCAGATACCACGAGATGATATACGCTGTCGCAGAGATTTAGCATTACTCTCTCTACTTTATGAAACAGGAGCTAGAGTACAAGAACTTATTGATCTTAGACCTATTGATGTTTGTCTGACTAAGCCGTGTTATGTAACTCTCTTTGGGAAGGGAAGTAAAAAACGAATCGTTCCTATTCAAGATGCACAAGTAGCTATTTTAAATATGTATATGGAGGAAAATCAGCTTCATGAACTTCGAAAGAATCAGCGACCTCTCTTTCAGAACAATCATGGGGGTAAACTAACAGGAGCAGGAATAACGTATATTTTGAACAAATATGCTGGAATGGCAAGAAATTCTACTGAAAATCTCATTCCAGATAAAATAAGCCCCCATTGTTTACGTCATAGCAAAGCAATGCATTTATTACAAGCAGGGGTAAATATTGTATATATAAGAGATATATTAGGGCATGTCTCAATACAAACAACAGAAGTATATGCTAGGGCTGACTCTAAACAAAAACGAGATGCATTGGAGAAAACTTATATCTCAATATTGCCTAATACATCTTCTCAAAAATCATCATGGGAAGCAGATCCTGAGCTAAAAAAATGGCTAAAAAATCTCGGCAGATAGTAATCTTATCCAAAGCGCTAATAGAAAGTGATATTGGTAACATGCTAATTATCAGTAGTGCTTAAATAGTGTCTTTGGATAATATTTTACTTTTGATAACTATAG
>CAZYQA010000289.1:0-3505 GCA_964649555.1 uncultured Muribaculaceae bacterium | reverse complement strand
CTTTTAGATAAAAAAATAACCTCTATTTATGTGAGCCAAAAGCACAAAAAAATATACGGAATAACTATTGATCCTGCTTTCAGAATTGTCTCTTTTGATTTACCTAATGGATTAATAGCAAAATAAAATGTATGAAAAACTTGCGGAGTGTTATTATAAATAGTGTAGTATTATTTATATGTTTTGGTGTTTTTGCATGTACAAATAGATCTTTAAAAGAGGATATTTCTAAATTAATAGGGTCTAGAATTGAATTGAATTGAATGTTGATTCCATGGAAGTGTTGAATGAGTGGTGTGATATATCTTTGCTTGATTTTAGGCCTGGGGATTATAACTTAATAGTGTATTATGATTCTACTACTTGTACCTCATGTGAGATAGGAAAGCTAAATGCGTGGAGAGAAGTAATAAATAGATCCATGAAATCAAGAAATAAGTTTAGAATATTCTATATTTTTTCACCGCAGCAGAAAGATATACAAATGATCAAAAGGATGCTTGATTATCAACAATTTGATTATCCAATATATATTGATAGTAATTACGTTTTTTCTGCGAAAAATGAATCTATTGTCATTAATCGCCAATTTCATGTCTTTCTTATAGATAAGGATTATATGATTAAACTTGTAGGAAATCCGTTAAATAATAAGAAGTTATGGGAATTATATGAAAGTATTATTGAGTCTTCATAAGAGAGGGCGTTTTGTCTTAAGGTTGTTATTGTCAGGGGGAGCTTTGGCATTAATTTATTTTACCATATTTTTTATTTTACGTATTTATTTCTTTGATACATATATAGTTCCCTCTTTTTCTATGCATCCAACTATAAAAAGAGGGGATAAAGTGGTTGTTAATAAGCGGATTATAGGGGCAAGAATTTATAAAAGTTTTGACTTTTCTGCAAATGCTCCTTTGGTATCGTATAGGACAAAAGGGGAGAGGAATATAGAGATTAATGATATTGTTGTTTTTAATTATCCTATTGATAGTACTTTGAGAAAAATACAATTTAAGATAAACTATGTTTATGTAAAAAGATGTGTTGGGTTGCCTGGTGATACTATTGCTGTAAAACAAGGATTTATATATAATAATAACTATGCCAAAACAATTGCACTACTTGCCGAGCAACAAAGGTTATCTGTTATGGATTCTGTTTCCTTAAAGCGTCATATAGCGTTTCCGCAATTAACAACTAGTGCAACAAGTGTTAATTGGACAATAAGAGATTTCGGTCCATTCTGGATTCCTTGTTCAGGGCGAGATATTGATATCACGCCTAGGAATGTAGAATTATACGGATTATATATAGAGTATGAAACGGATAAAAAATTATCGGTTAATAGTGATGGGTGTGTTTTGTTGGGAGGTGTTGTTTTGTCAAGTTATACTTTTACAAAGGATTATTATTTTGTATGTGGAGATAATTTTACCGCTTCGTATGATTCCCGGAATTGGGGAGTGGTACCTTATGAATTTATGATAGGAGTGGTTGATAGGGGTATTTAAAAATTCACGAGACCTCACCCTCACGGACTGGTCTCGCTACTTAACCTAAACTTAAACTATGAAAAACTTCAGTTAAGTTTATTTCAAATACTGTGCCAAACTTTATTTTACTATCCTGATTTTTGCAAATTTTAGTAATAAAGTTTTTCTTCCTCCATCTTTGAAATCAACAATGGCTTTAAGATTGGTAGGATCGCCTTCAATAACAACAATTGTTCCCATGCCGAAACGCTCATGTTCTACGTTTTGTCCGGCGGTTAATTTTGATGGATGATCCGCTACGAAATTTGGATCGGGAGCTCTCATAGCTGATTGTTTTGTGAATGTTGCTTGTTGTGGATTATTAACGCGTGGCTTAAATCCGCTGCTGTTTTGAGGCCTGTTGGCAAATACTGTTTTTATCTCCTCTTCAAAATCGGTAAGAGGGTTTTGTATGAATTTTCTGTCAATCTCTTTGATAAATCTACTTGGAGAGTTGCTTGTATGGGTGCCCCATCTTATTCTGGATTTTGCAAAAGATAGTTTCACGCTTTGTTCTGCTCTGGTGAGAGCTACGTAAAACAATCTTCTCTCTTCCTCCGATTCCTGTTCACTATCTCCACCTCGCGGTTGTGCCGGAAAAAGATTCTCCTCCATACCTACTATATATACGTGTGGAAATTCCAGCCCTTTTGATGAGTGTACGGTCATAAGGGCAATTTTATTCTTGTCCTCTTCGCTCTCTTTGTTGTCCATATCGCTTATCAGAGATACGTTTTCAAGGTACAGATCAAGCGTAATCAATGGTGCTTCGTACCCCTCCTCAGCAATGTTTTCGTACTCGGCTTCACCCTCCTCTACAAACTCTTTGATACTATTAAATAGCTCCTCCACATTCTCTACCCTCCCTTGGGCTTCTAATGTAGTATCAAGTTTCATAAAATCTATAATACCAAATTTATTATTGATCTCTAATGCTATATCAAAAGCATTTGAGGTGTGGATTTTGGCTCTTACTTGCTCAATGGCCTTTACAAAAGATTTTATCTTATTTCCCGTAGCTCCTTTGATTCCGTAGGCTTCTAAATCTTCGGTATATACAAGGTTACTTAAAGAGCAATCTTTAATTCGCGCCCCTTCGATTAATCTATCCAGGGAGGTTTTTCCAATTCCTCTTGTAGGGAAGTTTATCACCCTTTTAAAGGCCTCGTCATCTTTTTCGTTCGCCACCAGCCTTAAGTATGCCAATAAATCTTTTACCTCTGCTCTCTCATAGAACGAGTGCCCTTGGAAAATCTTGTAAGGCATATTTTTACGTCTGAGAGATTCCTCCATTACACGGCTTTGTGCATTTGTCCTATATAATATCGCAAAATTACTGTATGGCTCCCCTGTTTTATTTATTTTTTGCATTATTGAGTTTGCAACTAAAAAGCCCTCTTCTTGCTCTGTGAAAGCATTTATAAGCTCTATTAGGTCACCCTCTCCTTTTTGGGAGAAACAGCGTTTTTTGAGCTGCATCTTATTTTTATCAATCAGAGAGTTTGCGGCATTTACAATAGTTTGGGTAGAGCGGTAGTTTTGCTCCAACCTATACTCTTTAGCATCCGGATAGTCTTTCTTGAAATTCAATATGTTTTCAATCCTTGCACCCCTGAAGGAGTATATACTTTGTGCATCGTCACCCACAACTGAGATGTTTCTATGCTCTTGCGAGAGTTTTTTTATTATCAGGTATTGGGCATAATTAGTATCCTGATACTCATCTACCATTATGAATTTAAATCTGTTTTTGATTCTGTCCAGTGCATCGGGGAAATCGCGAAATAATATGTTTGAGTATAACAAAAGATCATCGAAATCCATAGCCCCTTGTACCTTGCATTTTTTTGAATATAAATTATATATTTCATATATGCGAGGTTTTTTTGCGGCTGTGTCATTTTGTATTAATGTGCCGTTTCTGGAGTATGCTTCTGCTGTTACAAGGTTGTTTTTTGCCATTGAAATAC
>CAZYQA010000288.1:0-3521 GCA_964649555.1 uncultured Muribaculaceae bacterium | reverse complement strand
GTTTATAGATAATTTCTTCTCTATTATCACTTCTCTTCGCCCGGCATTTAAATTGGACGCTATATCTGGGCAACCAGTTTTTGATATTAGTTTAGGTGAAATTAATCAGCCATTATTATCTTTAGAAGAGATCTTTTCTTATTTGGAGCAAGCTGATAAGCCATGTATTGTAGCTATTGATGAATTTCAGCAGATAGCGAAATATCCAGAAAAGAATATTGAGGCTCTGCTCAGAACTTATATTCAAAAGTGTGTAAATACTAGATTTGTTTTTTCTGGAAGCCAAAGACACATGATGGAAAATATATTTTTCTCTCCTTCGAAGCCTTTCTATCAAAGTGCTTCTGTTTTGAATTTAGAAGCAATACCTTTAAATGATTATTCACGCTTTGTTGCTAAGTTTTTTAAGCAAAGTGGGAAGAATTATTCAGAAGGTATTATCCAAAAGATATATAATTTATTTGATGGTCATACTTGGTATATGCAATCTGTATTTAATAGATTATATGAATATATAGGTTGTGATGATGAAATGTCTATCACTATGGTAGATTCCATACTACATAAGACTGTAGATGCTAATAAATTACTTTACCAAGGAATTGTTTCGATGCTTGCAGAGAAGCAAAAAGAGGTTTTGATTGCTATTGCAAAAGCTAAAAAAGCAAAAGAGGTTACTTCTGCAGAGTTTATTAAACATAATTCGCTATCTTCCCCAAGCTCCGTACAATCTGCTATTAGATTACTTTTAGATAAAGAATTGATTTCAAAAGAGGATAATACCTATTTTGTGTATGATAAGTTTTTCGGGTTATGGCTTGAGGAGAATTATGGGGTAGGATATAGATTATAATTTGTAACTTTGCCTTTATTATGAGAAAGGCTAAGAAGTTATATAAAATATTAGGGATTAGTGCAATTAGTATTTTTGCACTAGTCCTTGTTTTATTGATTACCGTTAGGGTGATTTTATCTGATAAGGTGCTAACCAATCTGGTTAATAAATATGCAAATGAGTATCTTGATGCTCGTGTGAAGATTGATTCTGTGGAATTGAGCATATTTAAGGAGTTCCCTTATGCGGGGGTAAGGTTGCTCAATGGAGAGGTATTGTCAAATGTTACTTCAAAAGATTCTTTACTTAGCTTTAAAGAGTTGGTTGTTTCTGTGAGTGTTCCTAAAATTCTTGTGTCTAAATTTGACATTAAGAGAATTAAAATTGTATCTCCTAAGATATTTGCTTTTGTAAATGAAGCGGGGCAGGAGAATTGGGATATTGTAAAAGATACGCCATCTGATACCACCTCTGTGGAGAGTGATTTTGCTCTTGATTTGAATATTAATAGAGTAAATATTTCTGATGGCGGTTCTATAATTTATGATAACCGCAAGGATTCTATTCTTGCAACTATATCTTTGAATCAGTTGCGTTTGAGGGGAAATATTGCCCTGGATCAAAATGATATGCGCTTGGAGAGGGGGATGCTATCAAAATTCTCTGTTACTATTGAAAAATTATTAGCTCAAAAAGATAATTTTATCTCCTATGATATTACCCCTGATTCTATCTCTTTAAGAACCGAAATGTATGGTGTGGGTGCTAAGAAATCTAGTGCCAGCTTGATGGTTGATTCTTTGAATATTTCATCTGGTAAAAGAGGGGATTTTAATATTCATGCAATAACCCACTCTAACTTTAAGCTTGGTGATCTGGTACTTGCTAATAATATTCCCTTGGAGATTAGTGGAGGTGTTGCCTTTGATAGTGTTGCAAGGGGTAATATTGCTTTGAATGATTTAAAGGTGGGTGCTGTGGGGATACCATTTATATTTAACGGTAATGTTTCTGTAGATAAAGATGGAGTGGAGACATCAAATCTCTGTGCAAGGGTGGAAGAATTTAAATTAGAGAATTTTATAAAATATATTCCTGCAAAGATTTTCCCTTTAGCGGATAAATTAAATACTGATGCTATCTTAAATATGGATGCAGACTTTAAGGGGAGGTATGATTTTGCATCGGGAGAAATTCCTTCTGTGGAGTTTACTATGCAAGTTCCCAAGAGCCAGATTAAGATTAAAGGTGAAAAATTGGGACTTGATGAATTAGTTGCAGATATTAATGGTTTTTATAACTCTAAAAATCTGGATTCTTCGGGTATAAGAATAAATAAGTTTGTGGCAAAAGGGATTGGTATTGATTTTTCTGCAAAAGGGAATATTAGTAAGATAGCTACTGATCCTTATTTTAATATGGAGCTTAAGAGTGCTTTTAATCTTGATACTTTAGCGGCTTTATTCCCACCAAAAAGATCTGATGTTGTGCTTAAGGGGGCTATAAAATCTGATTTTAAGTTTAAGAGTTCGTTGAGTAATTTGTCGGTGTTTAATCTTGAAAAGTCTAATATAAGTGGTGATTTTGACTCTGATTCTTTAAGAATAAGTTTTCCATCAATGGATTTTTATTGTTATGCTCAGAATTTATGTTTGAAGATGGGGGCTATGAAAAATACAAGAGATAGCTCAATAAAGATGGGGATGAGTATGGTGGGGCTAGCTCTGAATATTGATTCCTTAAACCTTAGGCATACAGATTCTTTAATTGTAAAAGGAAAATCCATTGTTTTACGAGGGCATAACTCTTCATCCATATTAACAGCTAATGCGCCTAAGGATTCCTCTAAAATCACTGTACATCCATTTAATGGGCAGATTACAGCAAAAAGATTGGAGATTGCAGGCTTGGATTCTTCCAGAATTGTGCTGGTTGAGAGTGTGAATAATCTAAGTATTTTGCCTTATAATGGGGATATTTCTATCCCTCATATTAAGCTATCTTCAAAGAATAGGCGTTTTGGAATGAGAAGTAATATAAATAGATACTCTTTAGTGAATGGAACTATATATATTGATGCTGTAAGGCAAATCATTATCCCTAAAGGGAGAGCCAGAGGAGCAAGGAGTATGCAGTTTGATGAGAGTTCTAATATTGATTTAAAAGTAGAGGATAAAATGATCACTGGATTTTTGCGTAACTGGACTGTAAAGGGGAGTATTAATGCACAACGAGGTAGAGTTACAACACCTTATTTTCCATTGCAAAACAGTTTGTCAAATATAAATATCGGGTTTACTTTAGATAGTATCATTATTAAAAATACAACATTTAATCTGGGAGAATCTAATATTAAGGCTACTGGCAATATTGCTGGTATAAGAGCCTCGCTTTTAAGAGGTAGCAGTGCGAAAATTAGAGCTAACTTAAATATTTTATCCGATACACTAAATTTTAATGAGCTGATACTGGCGGCCATTAAGGGTGGAGAGTATTTAGAATCTTCAGAGTCATTCAAGGATTCACTTATGGCCATAAACTCTGAGGAGAGTTTGCAAAAGAGCTTAAAATTTGATACTCCCGATTCAGTTAGTAATTCTATGCTTATAGTTATTCCGGCCAATATTGATGCTAAGCTCCATTTAGATGTTGATTACGGAAAATATGGGAATATGATTCTTCATCA
>CAZYQA010000287.1:0-3532 GCA_964649555.1 uncultured Muribaculaceae bacterium | reverse complement strand
TACATGTCATATAAATATAGACTTCGGGTGCGCATTTCAAGATCTCAAATATATGGCTTGCAATTTAAAAGGTTTTCTAATGGTTTACTTATGCAATATCCTATACTAGAGGGGTATAAAAATAGATGGAGTGAATTATCTTATGATTATAATAGTGATAATCTACTTCCTAAAGAATATGAAATTAATCATAACTACTCAACATATATTGATGATACACAATTTGCTTTTATTGGTTTTCTTTATAAAGGCAATGTTGAAATACAAGATAACACCCCTTTAAGTTGTGTTTCTGTATATGTGAATGGTAATGAGAAAACTAAAACTGATTCTGTGGGTTTCTTTAGAATTATTGTTAATAAGCAAGAGTTACCAGTAAACATTGAGGTATTAATTAATGGAGCGCTTTTGCAATATAATACTGAGCAAAATCTAGAGACAGATTATATTATCTCAACGGCTTTTATCGATGGAAAAACAATAACAGTAGTAAATGATTAATTCGCTACTGTTTTTATCAAAAAGTACGAGTATATGAAAAAGATGGAATTATGGGAATAAGCATAGTAGCTTTGTAGCTTCCACGTTTGGGGTAGATATTTACCGGGTTCTTATGATATGTTGCATTAACCAAAGATATTTGCCAATTACGGGTTCCGTTTTTTTTACGTTTCTCCATGTTATAGGATATATCTGTGCGGAAAAAGTTTTTCATACGCATAGATGGGTAGGGCGTTATCTCAATTATAGGATTGCCTTCAAAGTCTGGATAACTCTCGTCTGTAAGGCGGTAAGGTAATCCAGAATGCCATGATACATTTAGAGATAATGTGTGTTTTCGGCTATTCTGTTTTATAATATCATAGCTTGCAAAAGCATTGAAATCGTGCGGTATATCAAATTCGAAAGGGAAACATACTCCATTGGAATTACGCTCAGAACGGGTATATGTATAAGAAGATATTAAGCTGAGTAATCCTGTCTGATACTGGAGCATCATTTCTGCACCGTAAGCTGTGCCCTTGCCATAAACAAATCCCCCATTACCAAGTAAAAAATCATCGCTATCATATATTAGTGGCAAGTTTCGCATATTTTTGTAGAATGTTTCAATTGACACAGTGAGATTATTTTTCAGTTTTTTGCGAGCACCCAAGGTAATTTGCCAAGAGTGTTGCAACTTCTCCCCCTCAAACGGAGCCCAAAAATCAATAGGCATAGAGTAATAATAACGAGGGAATTGTACTAAGGCTTGTGAATTCATTGTTGCAGATACCCACATCTGATAATTATTTCTAAAATCATAAGATAATTGAGCACGAGGCTCAATACTGAATGCTCGTTTTTTTGAATTATCATAGAACGCTGCTCTAACTCCTATTTGGGTACTCAATTCTCCCAATTGAATATTATTATTAAAAAATAATGCCCCTGAAGAGAGCTGCCCTGAAGGATAGCTCTTTTCTTTTTCTTCTCCATTCACTGATGCTGTTGTCTTCATGGGAAAGAATCTCTGTTGAGAGAAATTAGCACCATAATTTATCAGATATATATTGGATAAGCGATTATTAAATATAAGTTTGGCTCCAATTTCATGGGTCTTGAATGTTGTGCGTCCCCAATTTTTTATATTCTCTTGATCAGATTTATAAACAGACTCTTGTTTGTTTTGAAGATAAGTATAATATACTATTGCCGATGAATTAAAACGCTCACTCCAATTAGATTCAAGCCTTATTGAAGTTGTGGTGTTGCCCCAGCTAAATCCGTTCCAATCCTGCTGATCCTTATTGTGCATTTTATCGCTACCTATATAAAAATTTGCGGAAATTTTGTGTTGCTTATGTATATTATATGCTATTTTAGCAGTTGCATCATAAAATCCAAAACGGATAGGAGCGCCTACTAAAGGGAGAATTGCTCCGGGGAGAAAATATCTTCCGGAAATCAAATATGATCCTTTATTCCTGATAATTGGCCCATCTACTGTTGCAGAAAGGGAAAGAGTTCCAACAGTAAGAGATTGTTGGTGTTTTTCATAATTTCCATCACGAGTACTAATTTGAGTTATTGCAGATAATCTGGATCCGTATGCAGGGGAGATAAATCCTTTTGAAACATCAGCTGATTTAATAACTTCTCCACTGAAAATAGAAACTATACCAAAAGCATGTGCCTGATTATAAATAGGCACATCATCCAGCAAGATAAGTGTTTGATCATTACTCCCTCCACGAACCAATAGCCCTGACATTCCATCCTTTCCTGCATTTACACCGGGCATAAGTTGTAGAAACTTAAAAATATCTTTTTCTCCTCCAAATAATGGAGCATATTTAAGTTGATCAATATCAATAGATATGTTGCCTGTTTTTTTGAATGTCATTAACGGTTTACGAGCAACCACTGTTATTGAGTCAATATTTAGAGTGTCGTTATAGTTTTGAGCAGATAATGATATTGAAAAAAATAAGTTTAGTAAAATTAGTGATATGGTAAGTCTCATAATTGTAGTGATTCGATATAATTATACCCGGCAAAAATGCCGGTACCGCCATGAATGTTTGAATAAACTGTTATTTGCTCTATAAATGGATTCCCCTCTGCTCCAACATCAGAGTTAAGAGATTGCTTATAGCGAGAACGCATATATTTATCATATTCACCTGATGCTGTAATTATACGAAATAATATGTTATCTGCACTACCTCCAAAAACAGAGAAATGTAAAGGGGTGGCTAGTAATGAGTTTTCTTTGGTAATACGTAAAAAATGCTCAAAACTTACAGTGCTCCCTTTGTCTTGTGCCTCATAAGTGTCATTCGAACCATTCACCTGATCTACAAAGATAGAGCTGGTGTTGAACGAATAAATTTCCTCAATTCTGTCTGGCCTATAGGAGTCTTTATATTTC
The DNA here is from genome assembly GCA_964649555.1 of uncultured Muribaculaceae bacterium. Classification (GTDB taxonomy): domain Bacteria; phylum Bacteroidota; class Bacteroidia; order Bacteroidales; family UBA932; genus Egerieousia. Next base: position 618 of record CAZYQA010000287.1, on the reverse strand, counting down.
CGGACACCGTCAATCCATAATGCACAAGAGTTTTTAGGCATTATCAGCTGCTTTATATCGAAGTGAAAATATGAACCAATTTTTTTATCAAAAGAGATATAAGTATCAGGTAAATCTGGGATAGAAGTCTCTGCCCACACTTCCCCAAAGTTTGGGATAATTATTTTTACCTTATATTCACAATTTTTCTGAGCAACAAAAGTTGAGATGCAAGCTCCCTGATCATTTGTTTTCCCATTATAAATATGTTTTCCATTCTCATAAAGATCAACTTCAGCATCTGCTATAGGGGCATATTTACCCCCGTCCGAATATCTTTTACTCCAGTTAAGTTGTAATTGAAATGGTTTATTAGGAGTAATCAAGGAGTTTACTACCACCTGATTACTCCTATTCTCTGAATTAAAATTATAATCTATTTCACATGCAGTGCATAAGATTAATAGAAATAATAAATTAAGATATTTCAACATGTTTTATTTTATGTTGATTGTTAGTTTATCTAATTTTCTACCTTCTGGATTAGATTCGTCATAATATGCGTAATCTAAACGCAAAATAATTTGATGAAAAACGTCGTAAGGATTTCAAGGTATTTATTCTTCCTAACCTTTACGG
>CAZYQA010000286.1:0-3540 GCA_964649555.1 uncultured Muribaculaceae bacterium | reverse complement strand
GAATACTATAAAGAGGTAGTAAGAATAGATAAAGAGATATTTGACTCAGAAAAAACATACAAAAAGCAAGAGCTATTTAAGACAATAGATGGAAGGGAATATGAAACATTAGTGCATAAAATGGTAATAAGAATGAACAATAAGAAATTATTACTAATAACACGAATGGATATTACTAAGGAGAAAGAGCTATATCATAAATCCAAAGTACTATCATCTTCTATGAGATCACTTAAAGCATATAGTTGGCAATATAATGTTCAAACCGGAATACTCTCATTCGGAGATGGATTTAATGATGTCATCGTTGATGCGGAATCTCTAAATAGCATTGAGAAATTCGCTTCTCGGATACATACGAATTATCGAAAAGATTTTATCACATCATTTTATAATCTTTGCGATAAAAAAGAAGGATCTGTTACCCTTGAGTATGAAATTGATTATGAGGGAAAAGGAAATTACGAGTGGTGGGAGTGCCGTGGTATACTTGAATGTGAAACTAACTATGATGGCACAACAACTAAATTTATATATGGTGTAGATCTTAATATTGATACACGCAAGAAGATTGAAAATGAACTTATCGACAACAAGAATAAGTTAAGCTCTTTAATTAAACAAAATGAACTGATATTAAATAACTCTAATACAGGTCTTGTTTTCTTAGATAAAAACTATATTATTCAATGGGAAAACTTCTCTTCATACAATGTTAAGATCCCTAATCTATTAAAATATAAGATAGGATGTATTTGCTATGATGTAGTAAGCAACCTTAATGAACCATGCCCAGATTGTATTGTCAGAAAATCGAGGGAACAAATGTGCGTTCTCACAAAAGAAGTGCATTTTAACGGATCTATCAGCGAACTATCTGCCATACCTATATACGATTCGAATAATGAGCTCATTGGCACTGTACTAAAGGCAACAGATATTACCGAAATTAAGAGTATCAATTCCGAATTACAAATAGCAAAAGAGAGGGCTGAGCAAGCAAGACTCAAAGCAGAGGAATCGAACAAACTTAAATCTGCTTTCCTTGCAAATATGAGCCATGAGATACGAACTCCCCTAAATGCAATCGTTGGGTTTTCCAATTTAATGACAATTACTGAAAACGATGAGGAAAAGCTGGAATATAACCAGATTATACATACCAATAATGAGCTATTATTAACCCTCATTAATGATATTCTGGATCTTTCCAAGATTGAAGCAGGGATGATGAAGCTAAGAGCTGAGAGTTTTAATCTCACCGAATTATTCCAAAGCCTATACATATCTCTTTCCCAAAGAGTAACAAGTAATAAGGTTGAGTTCATTTTGGATATTCCTACCAATGATTTCATTGTTAATTTTGACAGGAACAGGCTAACGCAGATTATTATAAATTTTGCCACAAATGCAATAAAATTTACCCAAGAGGGGTTTATAAAGATGGGATATGTTTTACTTGACAATAAGGTGAAAATTTATGTTTCAGATTCGGGTATAGGGATAGAGAGATCTAAAATGGACAAAGTTTTTGAGCGTTTTGAAAAATTGAACGATTTTGCACAGGGCACAGGGCTTGGTATGGCTATCTGTAAAGCAATAATAGATGAGGCCGGTGGCGATATTGGTGTTGAATCAGAGCTTGGAATAGGCTCTACGTTTTGGGTTACTATTGATATCGACTAGCGATTTGAGCTGTCCCCAAAAAGTTTTTTTGTCTAACTTTTTGGGGACAATTCACTAAGATCTATATATTACTTAACAACACAACGAATAGACGCGGCACGATTACGAAAGGATTCACCATACTGCTTGTATGAAGTTGGACCAAACAGAAGACACCATGCTTGCCAGGAACTATCATATAGTGAACTACTCCATGAAAAACACAGAACCCCCGAATCAATAATAGCACCATTCTGCTGATAGCGACTCCCGGCAGCAGGAAAGAATAATGATGCATTAGTAGTAGGATTATATGTTAATCTACCTATATAAGCTACCTCCGGAGTGCCGCTACACACAGTTGAGTTAGCTTCACCCGATGGAGAAGATTCTATATCCCAACGATCAAAATGGCCATCAGCATAATACCCAAATGCAGAATGCTTTGTAAGGTTTGAAGTCTCTGAGTACCCTGGATAAGGGCTAATATATAAGGACTGACGCATTTCTGATATTATAGGTGTAGGCATCACAAAATTTTCACCATTGGTTAACCCATCATTTATGCGCTTAAAACCAGCAGGACAGGTCTCTGTTACTGCTGAAATTTCATCCCAATTAGTATTTCTGCTGAAGACTGAATTCCATGAAGGGTGATTTCCTGAAGGGTAGGTATGTGGATCAAATGCATTTCGAATACATGACTCTGAATTATCCCACTGCCAATATGCCCCAGCTTTACTTGGGTAATCAACAAATTTTGATAGATTGCTAGGATAAGTATCATTTGTACCATCTTGCTTATTTACGGGAGAGTTAAATATGTTTGCTGTTAAATTATATGCTGAAAATTTTACAGCCAATGGGCGTTGACCTTGTGTCATACCTGCTGGAACAAGCTCGAAATCATCAGTCTTTCCAAAGATATAATCAGGATCATCTCCTTGGCGCAAAAAGAGAAGTTGCGATTTGGATCCATTATTATATCTTATTACAATTCTAGCATACCTGGCAGGATTATTTGCTGCATCATAGCCATTAAGATTGGTGAACGCGCTATTTAACCCCATACGAAACTCTATAAATCCTCCTACTGCAACATTTCCGAAAGCAAATTGCTCAACTGTTGGTGAAGTATTTAATTTAAAGTTTTCAGCGTTATTATTTCTCATTGGAAATGTTGTTCCTTCGGCATATTTATTATCAAATAATATATCATTAGCTGCCCAACCTGGATCAGTTTTGTAAACAGTTGCTGTCCATGCCCCAGCAGTTGCAGGATCTGTGATAGGAATACGAATAATTCGCTCGCCTGTTTGACTTGCTCGCCAAAATGCTCCTACATAACTTTGCTTATTTGTAATTATAGTCCCTATACTACCTTGACCAATACCCATCCCATACAGCATTGTAACATTCACAAGAGCGGTGGCGGTAAATTCTTCCTTAATAGTAGCAGTACGAGCTGAAAAACCAGAATTTTTTACAGAATATGTATATATAGGTTTTGATCCCGTTCCCTCAACACTCTCTGTTGCATTAGTAAAATCAACAATAGGGCTTAGTGATAATCTTAATCTGGTAGGGTCCGAACTTGTAAGCTTCCACGCTAGAGGAGATTCATTTCCCGAGCCATCTTTACATAAAACGTGAAAGTTCCCCCCTTTACCATCAACTCCTTCAGGTGGAAAAGCCAAGAAATCCCTATCCACCGTCACTGTCCCCTCAGGCTCAAACTTAATCCCATAATTTATACGCTTGCCTGCCTCCCATACCTTGCCATCCAAAGCAATTTCTTTAGGGTCTTTCCCCTGTATATTTATTGTGAGCTTGGCAGAGGCTGTAAGAGTTTGCGGAATCATCATCAGATAACCA
>CAZYQA010000285.1:0-3591 GCA_964649555.1 uncultured Muribaculaceae bacterium | reverse complement strand
ATTACTGATTCTTTAATAGTTTTGTCAAAATTATAATACACAAAATATGAAGTTTTGTTTAGTTACTCCCCCTTTTGTACAGCTTAATACACCTTATCCTGCTACTACACAATTAAAAGCTTACCTGAAAGAACAGGGGCATGATGTTTTACAATGTGATATAGGTATAGAGTGTGCTGAGAGAATCTTTTCTAAAAAATTTCTGGTAGATGTTTTTGATAAAGCACTTCAAAAGCAAAGATTGAGCAAGGGGGCAAGAAAAATATTAGTGTGTAAAAATGAGTATCTTAATACAATTGAGCCTGTCTGGGAATTTTTGCAGGGGAATGATTCTACATTAGCAAATAGAATTGTGACACGTAATTTTTTACCCGAATCATCACTATTTAAAAGTGTAAATGATGATGATTTGGATTGGGCTTATGGCACGACAGGAGTGGGAGATAAGGCTAAATATTTGTCAACATTATATATTGAGGATTTGGCTCTCTTTATATCAGAGGTGCTTGATTGTGATTTTTCAATAATTAAATATCAAGAGCAAATTGCTTTGGCTGCCCCATCGTTTGATGATATTTATTCAGCTTTGCATAAAGATATTAATCCTATTGAGCAAATAGCATTAGATATTTTAGAGGAGAAATTAATCAATTTTAATCCGCAAGTCGTTGGGTTCTCTATCCCATTTCCGGGAACTCTTATGATGGGTTTGCGAATGGCTCAAAAAATTAAAGAGAAGGGAGGTATTGTGACAGCGATGGGTGGCGGATATGTAAATACCGAGCTAAGGTCTATTACAGATGTAAGGTTTTTTGAGTATATAGATTATCTTTTATTCGATGATGGTGAGCTACCATTAAGCACATTAGCTTCTTATTTAAATACAACGCTTGCAAAAGAGCAAATAGTAAGTTGTAAATATTTGGATGATAGTATTGTAAAGGATTCTTTAGATTGGAAAAATTGCTTGGATTTTAATACTTTACCACCTGCGGATTTTTCAGATTTGCCACTTGATAAATATCTCTCTCTAGTTGAATTTACTAATCCGATGCACAGGCTTTGGAGTGATGGACGTTGGAATAAAATGACATTGGCTCACGGCTGCTATTATGCTAAATGTGCGTTTTGCGATACCTCCTTAGATTATATAGGTAGATATTCTCCGGCAAAAGCATCTGTGATTGTAGATAGGATGGAGGCTGTTATGGCACAAACTCATGTTTCGGGGTTTCATTTTACTGATGAGGCTTTACCTCCAAAGTTATTGAAGGAGGTTGCTCAGATTATTATTGAGAGAGGATTGGTTGTATCATTCTGGGGGAATGTGAGATTTGAAAAGAGTTTTAATTATGAGCTTTGCGAGCTTCTTGCTAAAGCTGGATGTATTGCTGTATCGGGAGGCTTGGAGGTTGCATCTGCCCGCATTCTGAAACTAATAAATAAAGGTGTTACTATTGAGCAAGCAGCAGAGTGTTGCGCGGCATTTAATAGTGCGGGTATTATGGTTCATGCTTATTTGATGTATGGCTTCCCTACTCAAAAGGGCGAGGAGGCTGTGGAATCCTTAGAGATTGTAAAGCAAATGTTTGAGCAAGGAATTATGCAATCTGCTTTTTGGCACCGTTATGCTATGACTGTGCATAGCCCTACAGGGCTTAATCCTAAGCACTATAATGCAAAAATAACTAATGAAAAATTGAATAGTTTTGCAAATAATGGAATAGATTATAGCGATGGCTCTAGTGAAGATTGGGAGTTTATAGGCAATGTTTTGAAGACTGCTACTTATAATTTTATGCAGGGGAGAGGGTATGAACTACCAATGAGAAAATGGTTCTCGGGTAAATTTGAAAATCCGAAAATCTCTAAAAGGTTTATTGAAAATACAATAAATAACCAACTATAAATTATAGTGATTTAAATATCTCATTTTATCATCGAACTCATATATTAGTGGTTTTCCAGTGGGGATTTCTACATCAACTATATCGTTATCCGAGATATTTTCGAAATATTTTATAAGTGCTCTTAAAGAGTTTCCATGTGCTGTTATGAGTGCTCTTTTGCCATTTATAATCTGTGGCTTTATAATTGATTCGAAATAGGGTACTGCTCTATTTACTGTATCTTGAAGGCTTTCGCACATAGGTATATCATCTTTTGGAATACCCCTGTATTGCTCCTGCTTTCTTGCATTATATATGCTGTTTTCATCCAATCTGGGTGGGCGTACATTGTAGCTTCGTCTCCAGATGTGTACCTGATCATCACCATATTTAACAGCCGTTTCAGCCTTATTTAAACCTTGTAATGCACCATAATGCCTTTCGTTTAATTTGTAGCTCTTGTAAACAGGTAGCCACTCTCTATCCATCTCTTTTAATATAATATTTTGCGTATCTATTGCACGTTTTAAATAAGATGTAAAACAGATATCAAAGTCATATCCTGAACTAGCGAGTATCTTACCTGCTTGGTGTGCCTCTTTAATTCCCTTTTCGGATAGATCAACATCAACCCATCCCGTAAATAGGTTTTTGCGGTTCCATTCGCTCTCACCATGTCTTATAATTACTAACTTCTTCATAAAAAAGTTTATATTTGTTTTTGTATTTAATTTTATTCTTATAAAACTTATATACAATCTTATACGTTATATGTTTATTTAACTTCATATTATGAGTATTCTTGGTAATATTTTATGGCTTATATTGGGAGGTTTTTTGATTGCTCTTGAGTATTTTATAGCCGGTATCTTATTGTGTATTACAATTGTTGGTATTCCTTTTGGTTATCAGTCATTTAAGCTGGGGGTATTTGCTATGTTCCCTTTTGGACAAACCACTGTTGTTGATCAGGATACGAGTGGTTGTCTGTATACTATTATGAATATTATATGGCTTTTGATAGGGGGGATATGGATTGCTTTAACGCATCTTGCTTTAGGTGTTATATTGTGTGTAACAATAATTGGTATCCCTTTTGGAATCCAGCACTTTAAGCTGATGAGTATGGCTTTTACCCCTTTCGGGCGCGATATTGTAAGTAATAAGTAGAAGTAAAAAATATCTAATTATTATGGATTATACATGGTAGATATACATAAAATAAAGATCCTTTTTCATATTCAGATTCAAATCCTATCTCTGCTCCCGCTTTTTTATCTACTATTGCTTTACATATAGATAAGCCTAGTCCTGTGCCTTGTGCAAAGTTGTTGAATTTGTGGAACCTCTTAAATACCTTGGATTTATCCTCTTCGGATATTCCTATTCCAGTATCTTTTACGTATAGTTTTATCCCTTCTTTTTCAATTGTATACCCAAACATTATACTCCCTTTTTTAGTGTACTTGATTGAATTGGATAAGAAATTTTGATATATTTGGGATACCCTTTTAATATCCAAAAGTACAGATATATCTTCACTTGGCTTTATGCAGTGCAGGGTTGTTCCCTCTCTTAGTCTGAGAGAGAATGTTGAATATAAATCATCAAGAAGTTGGTTGATGTCAAATAGCTGTTCATTAAAATCTATAAAACCAGATTCAATTTTAGATAAATCCAATATATCGTCAATTAAATTAAT
>CAZYQA010000284.1:0-3622 GCA_964649555.1 uncultured Muribaculaceae bacterium | reverse complement strand
GTTTATGGTTTATGGTGATGTTATGGCATTGTTTAATAAATCTTGGGAAAACTGGTCATTTAATGGTGCTATCGGAAGTAGTTACAATGCAACAAAAACTAATTATTTGAAATTAGACTCTGGTAAGGGTGGATTATACTATGCTAATGTATTTACTGTATCAAATATGATTTTAGGTGCTCAAGGTGAATCTTTCATTAATGAGTCAATCAATCTAAAACGTACTGTTCAATCAGTTTTCGCAACAGCTCAAGTTGGCTGGAGAAATAGCTTATTCTTAGATGTTTCTGCTCGTAACGATTGGTCATCTACTTTAGCAAATACTAATCATAAAAGTAAAGGCTTCTTCTACCCTTCGGTAGGTTTATCTTGGGTAATAAATAACTCACTTAAAATGCCTGAGTGGATTACTTTCTCAAAACTACGTACATCTTGGTCACAAGTTGGTAACGATTTACCTATCGGTATTACTTCTCCTTATGATGTAATCACTCCGGGTGGAGCAATTACTGGTATTCAATATGGTTTCGATGAGGAGCTTAAACCTGAAATGAGTAGCTCTTTCGAGGTGGGTACTGAGTGGAAATTCTTTAGCAATAGATTAGATATCGATTTCACATACTACAGGACAGATACTAAAAACCAATTATTATATGTGAATGATCCTGTTGGACGTTACCCATTCAAATATATCAATGCTGGTAAAATTAGAAATTCAGGTTTTGAGATTACATTAGGTGGTACTCCAATTATTGCTAATGGATTTAGCTGGAGAACAAGTGCGAACTTCTCTAAAAACAAAAATAAAGTTGTCTCTTTAGGTGGTTATGATTCATTTGACTATGGTTCAGGTGTAAGTATGCCTTATAGAATGAGAGTTGTTGAGGGTGGCTCATTAGGTGATATTTATGGTAATGCATTCAAGAGAGATGATAATGGAAACATTTTACTAGATAAGAACGGGTTACCTGAGTGGGGAACCGGTAATAATGATTTAATCGGAAATACTAATCCTGATTGGTTACTAGGCTGGAGTAATAATCTTACATACAAAGGTTTTACTTTCTATTTCTTGATTGACGCACGCAAAGGTGGAGATGTTGTTTCACTTACTCAGGCTGCTTTAGATGCAAGAGGTGTAAGTGCTAATACAGGTGCTGCAAGAGAGGCTGGATTTGTACAATTAGAGAATCATCAGTTTACAAATATTCAAGGTTTTTATGAAAAATTAGGAAACAGAGGAGAGGGAAATACAGAGTTCTATACTTATAGCGGAACAAACGTACGTATGAGAGAGATGTCATTCGGATACTCTTTCCCTCAGAGAATGTTGGAGAAAACAAGAATTTTCAAAGGTATTGATGTGAATATCGTTGCCCGTAACTTGTTCTTCTTCTACAAGGATGCTCCATTTGATCCTGATATGATTATGTCTGTTGGAAATGCTAACCAAGGTGTTGAGATCTTTGGTATGCCAACAACAAGAAACATAGGCTTCAATGTTAAATTCACTTTCTAAATTCTGAAAACATGATTAAACTAAGATATATTACAGCGTTGTTACTGAGTGGGGCACTTTTATTCCCTTCATGTACAAAAAACTTTGATGAAATAAATATGAATGAGAATGCTTTTCCTGAGAATCTACAAGATTATGATTTTCAAAAGCAAAAGATTCCGTTCAAAGCAATTCAAAAAGCAATTGTTTATCAAACAGGTATTGATGGTACTAACTGGCAATACCAAGTTATGCAAAACCTAGTAGCAGATATGTTTGGTGGTTATTTCCATGATCAAGTAGCAGGATTTAATAATCAAAACTCTGCCTACGCATTAAATACAGGATGGTGTGCTGCGCAATGGAATTATACTTATGCACAAGGCCTACCTGTAATTAAAACAGCAGAAGATTTGTGTACCAAAGATTTATCTCCTGCGTTGTATTCGATTGCAAAGATTTTGAAAGTGGCTATGATGCACAGAGTATCTGATTATTATGGACCTATCATTTATAATACTTTCGGTACTCCGGGTGCTACGGCAGAGTCTCAGGAGAGCGTATATAAGGCTTTCTTTGCAGATCTTTCAGAAGCAATCACAACTCTTAATGCTTATATTGCAAAAGGTGGTTTGAACGATTTTGCAGATGTAGATATTATGATGCCTGCAGGATATAAAACTAATGCACAATGGGTAAAATTTGCTAACTCTTTGCGTTTAAGATTAGGCATGAGAGTATCTGGAGTTGATGAGACTTTAGCAAAACAACAAATTGCTGCAGCTTTAGATCCAGCAAATGGTGGTGTTTTGGAGACTCCAAGAGAGACTGTTGGCCAATATGGTGTTGTAAACCCTCTAGGTGGTGTATCTTCTTGGGATGAGGTATTTATGAATGCTAGTATGGAATCTTTCTTAACAGGCTTTGAAGATCCTCGTCTAACAAAATACTACAAGCCTGCTAAAGGTGGAAAAGTTCTTGTAGATGCTGATAAACAAACTTATCTTACTCCGCTAATGAATTATGAAGGTGGTTACAAAGGTATCAGACAAGGTAATAATGTAACTACAGATAATAGATATGGTAATACTTCTGCTACATCAATTACTCCATCATCAGATATTATTGTAATGTGTGCTGCTGAAATATGGTTCCTAAGAGCAGAGGCTGCATTAAGAGGTTTCACTACAGAAGATGTGAGATCATGTTACGAGACAGGTATTCAAACTTCATTCAATCAATGGGATGCTTCAGGCCTTGCAGACTATCTATCTAGTGATAATACTCCTGCAAATTATAAAGATGCTTTTGATGCAACTCTTGATGCTGCAGCAACAACAAATATTACTCCTAAATGGATGGGGGGCAATTTTGATACTCAATTAGAGCAAATTTTAACTCAAAAATGGATAGCAATTTATCCTGATGGTTGTGAGGCATGGGCAGAACAACGTAGAACAGGATATCCTAAATTAATTAAAGTTGCTAATAATCTATCCAGTGGAGTTATTGATACGGATAAGATGATAAGAAGAGTACCATTCCCTCAGGATTTTATATCAAGCCAACCTGCATTATATAGTGCGCTATTAAATGCTTTAGGTGGAAATGATAATGGCGGAACACAATTATGGTGGGATGTTAAAGGGGGAAACTAATTTGAATTTATTAGGTTAATGAATAAATGCACCAATTACAGCCTGCTCGGGAGAGCGGGCTGTTTTAGGTTATATTATATACTTAACAAAATAGATAAATACATGAAAGACGTGTATCAAAATGTAAATTTGTATTTTCTAATCCTCAGATAATTAATCTAATAACGTAAATAAACAAGAGCTGTAAAACTTTATTTTAAATCGTGCCAAAATGAAACAAAGATTTTAATAAAAGTCTGTTAATTTGTAAGCTGGAAAAAAATAGGAAATACAAATTAATATATATTAAAATTTATGCGAATCAAATCTACGTTTTTCTTGATGATTGCCTCGCTATTGTTGCTTTCGTGCAACAAGGAGTCTGTTGAGAATTCGAGGGGAGATAAAGGGGATGAGCTCTCCTTTTCTGCCAGTTATGATGATGCCTTCACCAAAGGCACCCCCATTATGAGTGCCGATAGAATTC
>CAZYQA010000283.1:0-3627 GCA_964649555.1 uncultured Muribaculaceae bacterium | reverse complement strand
CGCTCTTCATTATCTATAAGAGCAAAATAAAAATAACTTATTTAATATAATATGGCATTATCCCCTACTTAAAAATCTCTTTATACATTCTCTCAAATGCTGCAGCATTGGCTCTCTGCAATTTAGCTATTTCAGTATCTTCTACTCTTTTGTATTCGATTAAATTTTTCATGTGTCTAGCCCAAGTCATGCCCGGTTCAAGGGCTTTGGACATAGGTGCCGAGATATTATAAAGAGCATAAATCTCTTTACCACATTTTCTTATATCAACCTCATATCCATAAGCTGCATTCAGGTCATTATAATCACAATATCCATCTGCAGAGAAATCTGGCTTAATTATATTGCCTTCCAATATGGTTTTATGAGCTACCCATGAATATTTTGGTTTACCATCTTCAAACAATAGAACACTATAGCCTTTATCCGGGAATAGGTAATCTGTTATTGCAAAAAGATTAGGGGTAGGGCTGCTGGGAGGAGTAGGCTGTGTATTAAGATTCTTATGATTTATGCCAGCTCTATCTGCAATATGCACACCATCATTCCAGAAGCGGTAGAGCCTATCCAAAACATAATCTGCATCTTGCGGCATCATTTCTATGTAGCTCACCATAGTAACATAATCATCAGAAGAGCCGGTTAAGCTATATGGGCCCTCATTATTTAGATTATTTGTATGAAATTGTACCCATTTATTATCTGCAATCTCGTAACATATTACTCCAATAGAAATATAAGATTTTTTAAATTTCTTATTCCATGCCTTCTCATCCACTTGTTTGAATCCCTTTTGCTCTGCCAGCTCCATTGCTTTTCCCACAGGATAATAAAGCCAGTTTTGCAATTCGGTCATTAAACATTTATAATTTGTCTGATATATTTTTCCGGGGGCATATTGAAAGTAAGTACCTGCTCCGTAATGAGAAGATTTTAACGATGCACCCGCTACAGGTGGTGCAAATCCGCAAACAGGAGTAGGTTCTAAGCCCTTTACAGGAGAATAAAGAGTGAATGTAGATTTGCCGTGTGTTACTTTTCGAGTAGCTTTTTGAGCCTCTGCATTGATAGTAAATAACACTGCCATCAGTGTAAATAGAATAGATAGTTTTTTCATTTCATTTAGATAATAAAAATGAGCTCGCCCAACGAAAGATAATGTCAGACGAACTCATTAGATTTGTAAAATAAAATATAAAATTATTTTTTATACTCTTCCCATTTTACGTTTCTCATATCTCCGCTTTTCTCAAATTCTTGGTGGAAAGCGAAACATGCTGATAAATCTTGAGGAGTATGACCATTACCTAATTTTAAGTATTCACGTAAAGACTCTTTATAATCAGGGTGAACACATTTGTCTATGATCTCTTCTGCTCTTTGGATTGGAGATTTACCTCTTAAATCTGCTACACCATACTCTGTAACAATGATTTTCACTGAGTGCTCACTATGATCCATATGAGAAACCATAGGAACAAATGCACTGATTTTACCACCTTTAGCAGTAGAAGGAGTAGTAAAGATAGAAAGGTAAGCATTACGAGTAAAATCACCCGATCCACCAATACCATTCATCATTTTTGTACCTAATACGTGAGTAGAGTTGATATTACCAAAGATATCAGCCTCTAAAGCTGTATTGATAGCTATAAGGCCTAAACGTCTAGCAACTTCAGGATTATTAGAGATCTCCTGAGGGCGTAATAATACTTTCTCTTTAAAGAAATCTAAATTAGAGTAAATCTCATCGATCACCTCATTACTTACTGTTAAAGAGCAACCACTTGCAAATTTAACACGTCCCTCTTTCATCAATGTGATAACTGCGTCTTGAATAACCTCTGTATAAACATCAAAAGCAGGAATATCTTTATTAGCACCAACAGCACCTAATACTGCATTAGCAATATTACCTACACCCGATTGCATTGGTAAGAAAGACGCAGGGATTCTGCCAGCTTTCAACTCAGATGCTAAGAAGTTAGCAACATTATTTCCGATAGCTTCGGTTACCTCATCAAGTGGAGCAAATGCACCCCCCTCATTAGGCACATCAGTTTCTACAACTAAGATTTTAGAAGGATCAACTTGGATATACGGTTTACCAATTTTATCAGTTGGTTTAAATACAGGAATCTCTCTTCTTACAGGCGGATCAAGAGGCTCATAAATATCATGCATACCTCTTATCTCTTTAGGATGTTTTTTGTTTAACTCAACAATTACAACTTTAGCCATGTTACATACTGTAGGAGAAATACCAACTCCACAAGTAGGAACAATTTCACCACTTTCAGTAACTTCAGCAGCTTCGATAACAGCTACATCAACTTTACCTAAAAATCCATATCTCAAGCATTGAGGTAAATCAGAAAGGTGCATATCAAAATAATGAGCCTCATGTTTATTTAATGAGTTCCTCAAATCTTTATTAGATTGATATGGAGTTCTGAATTTAATAGCATTTGCACGTGCAAGCTCGCCATCTAATTTATCTCCTGTAGAAGCTCCGGTAAAAACACCGATTTTAAAAGGATTACCTTTAGCATGTTCTTCTTTAGCTTTTTTAGCTATTGCGCCCGGAACAACTTTTGGGCAACCTGCCGGAGTAAAACCGCTGAAGCCTACATTATCATCATTATTGATATAATTTGCAGCTTCTTCTGCTGTAATGTATTTTAAAGACATTTTCTTAAGTTTATATATTGAATTATTATTCTTAAAAATTTCATGCAAATTTATACAATTTTGTACCAAATACACAAAAAAAGAGAGTTAAGATAAATCATTATCAAAACTCTCTAGAATTAAAACAATATAAAAATACAATAAAATCTATTTCAACTCTGTAGGAGTAGTTTGCTCTTTTAGTTTTTTACTCTTTTTACCAAACATTTTCTCATTCATAAAGTGATAGAAGTTAGGTACAAACAGCGTCCCAAACAGAGTATTGAACAACATACCAAATACTACAGCAGTTCCTAAGAACACACGGCTACGAGCACCTGCACCAGTTGCAAACATTAAAGGCATCACACCAAAAATAAATGCAAAAGATGTCATTAAGATAGGACGCAACCTCACTTTACCTGCCTCAATCGCAGCATCAACAACACTTTCCCCTTTTGCATGATAATCCATGGCAAACTGAACAATCAGGATTGCATTTTTTGCAGATAACGCTATCAGCAATACAATACCAATTTGAGAATACAAGCTGATAGATAAGCCCATAACTTTAGATCCCACAATAGCACCTAAAATTGCAAATGGCACACCCATCAATACAGCTAAAGGATTTAATAAACTCTCATATTGAGCAGATAACACCAAAAATACTATCAACAATGAAAGAACTAAGATCATTATTATGGATGATCCAGCCTCTTGCTCTTGATATGCCATAGATGTCCACTCATAGCCGTAATGATTTCCCAAAACATCATTTACCAGTTTCCCCATAGCAGCCATTGTCTGATCACTACTAAATGCAGGGTTTGAAATACCAATAATAGATGCAGAAGTGTACATGTTATATCTTAATATATCATTTGTACCAACCTCCTCAACTAAGTTGGCAAAAGAGGATAATGGAACCATATTACCATTAGGGTTCTTCACACC
>CAZYQA010000282.1:0-3631 GCA_964649555.1 uncultured Muribaculaceae bacterium | reverse complement strand
TGGGTACAAGGGTTAATCTTATTTTATTACTAGGGGGGCAAACTAGTTTAGTTTATGGGGTTAGCAATTTATCGTAGAATAGATGATGGAGGAACTCTTTTAAATGTACAAAAAGGAGGATCTTATGAATCAGACAAAGCTACTCCTTGGAATAAAGGATTGACAGAGTGCTATTCGGATGAGTTTCTTGAGAATATGAAGCTAAGTCAATCAAATCGCAAAGAGGTATATAGATTCGATATTGCAGGAAACTTTATTGACTCATGGATAAGCACCAGAACAATGTGCGAAAAATTAGAGTTTGATAGGCGTACTGTTCAAAGATGTCTTAATAAACGTCCAAACTTCATTTCCCACAAAGGGTTTATGTTTAGCTATGATCGCAACGATATTCCTTACTACCACAACAAATCAGTCAAACACGGTAAATATAGTAAACTATGGCAAAACCAAAGAAGTTAGTACCCCCTGAGAACTTGCAAATAGATTTTGCTCCATCTGCCAAACAATACGATTTGTGGAAATTACTCCAACCAGAGTGTCCTGAATGTGGAGGCGAGGTATCACAAAAGCTAATAGGTTATGATGCTGGGGGCAATGAACAGTTTAAGCCATACTGCACAAAATGTAATAACACAAATATACCACAGCTTGTTTTGGGTGGTGGTGCTGCTGGCAAACAAACTCCTCTGCCAGCCTTTACAGTAATGTATCGACTAAATATCTCTTTAATTGCTGGGAACTCTGACCGTAAATAACGAAGACAATCAGCAGCCAAGGCGAGTAACATCGCAAGGTTCAACGACTATTCCGCAAGGAAGTACAACCAAATGGTTGGAAATGGGAGACCCCGACCTCAGAGATGAGAGGGTGAAGATATAGTCTAAACTATACAGAAATGTATAGCAGCCCTGAAAGATTATAGGGCGATTATCAATTAACGACTGATAATGAAGTATATAGGGATGAAAATCGTATTGTATGAGTGTTTGGCTAATAAGTAGTTGTATTCGTTTTGAGAATATTCGTGCTGTAGTAGCTCGTAAAACTCTTAAATCGCTGAAAGAATCTACTTGGAATACTATCTGTGCAGTGGTGAAGAAATGGGGACTGAAAGAGGATGAGCATTACAGAATTAACAATGTCGCAGGGACAATGAAGTTTTGGAATGACTCTGTTATTTTGATGCTTGATATGGCAGACCAACCGTCAGATCCAAACTTTGAGCGTTTTGGCTCTATGGAAGCAACTATTGCAGCGGTCGATGAGGTGTCGGAGATAAGTCAAAAGGCGATAGAGGTGCTTTTTTCTCGTTTAAGATGGCGCACTCACGAAACATTTATGGTCTCAAAGATACTACTCACCACAAACCCTACAACTAACTGGATAAGGGGGCGATTTGTACAGGACGATAATGGAGATAAGGTAAAAACTCGTGAGGGAGAGTTTTATGTTCCATTCTCAGTGTTCGACAACCCCGATATGGGATTTAGACAAACCTACGAAGCTGCACTAAACAAAATTTCAGACCGTGCGACCAAAGAACGACTACTATATGGTAATTGGGATTTTGTGGAGGCTAATAATATGGCTATCTATCGAATGTTTGATGGAGATAAGCATCTGGTAACAGGACTTAAAGAGCGTGTTTATGAACCAACTAAGCCACTTATTGCTGTATGGGACTTCAATGTTGCTCCTCAGATGTCTGTGCTTTTGGCTCAGGTAGACTATGATAGTAAAAAAGTGTACATTCTGGAAGAGGTGTTAGGTAAACCCGAAAACAAAGAGAACAACACACCAGCACTTACTCGTAGCCTAAAACAGAAACTGCAACGAGATAGGCACGTGGGTGGTGTGGATATATCTGGCGACCCTTCAGGATTACAGCGAGCTACTGCCAGTGAAGATGGAGTGAATAACTACACCCTTATTATTGATACACTAATCAAAGGAGGTTTGCGACCTAAGCTAAAACTTCTCAAAAAGCAACCTCCACAAGTTACACGCTGCGAGTTTGTAAATGAGGTGTTTGAGGGCTATAATGGTTGGACTATAGAGATAGATTTACGATGCAGAAAACTAACTGAAGACTTAATCTATCAGCTAAAAAATGAGGATGGAACGAAGGCAAAACATAAAACGATGGATAGTAAAACTGGGGTGAGGTACGAGAAATACGGACATCTTTCAGACTGTTTAGATTACTTGCTGTGTTACTATCTTAGAGATAGCTGGCATAAGTTCAAAAGTGGCAGTAATGATAACCATACCTACATTGCTACTGCTCCAGCGACATATAATGGATTTTCCTATTAATGATAAATGATTAACAAGATATGTATAGACGATTTTTAAACGAGAATGATTACTTAAGCGTAATCACTACAGAAGCCTTATCACAACTCACTCGTGGGAATGATGAGCGATTTATCCAAGCAGAGCAATCAGCAGAGATAAGTATTACAGAGTATCTAAGTGAGAACTATGAGATTGAGGCAGAGTTTCATAAAGGCAAATATATTGCTGAATACGATAGACGCATTACCTATCCAGTAGGTGTACATATCTATTTCGAGGGGCGTATTCACGAGGTCGTGCGTTCTATGAGTGGATATAAAGTGCCTACAACTAAAGATTTTTGGGAAGAGTATGCTGATGTGAATCTTGATGCAACCGAGCTGCCTCCATATTCTCAGTTTGCCACCTACCACAAAGACGATATTGTACTGCATAACAGCGTGGCATACAAGTGTATCGAGGAGAATGGATATAAGTTTGGAGAGATTCGCATCCCTATGGTCAGAGGGTGGGTGGAAAAGGAGACAACACAGTGGCAACCGACTATCTACAACCTTTGGGAAGTGGTATCCTACGATGGTTTTTACTACACTCTTATGAACTTAGAGGATTTTGATAACAATGTCAACCCATACAACTCCGAGTGCTGGGGAATGATAGCTGATTACGATTCAGACTACAACAGTTATAATTTAGAGGGACATGAATTTGTGGTGTATGATGATAGAGTGTTTTATCCTTTGATGGACGTAAACTCTGATGTTCCTATCATAGGTCACAACATCACTCTCGGCGATCCACGCAATTATAACCTCAAAAAGCACATGGTGCGTCTTGCCCTTTATGAATTATCTAAAACAGTGGCTGTAAATAATGTTAGTGTAGTGCGTATGAGAGATTATGAAGATAGTATGAAGTGGCTGAATGATGCCTCAAAACTACGACTTAACCCACAAATATCACGAAAATTAACAGAAGACAAGCAGCCAATAACTGATTGGCAATTAGCGACTTTTCAAACAAACTACGACCCATATAAAAATCCTTGGATGGTATAATTTTACTAGTCCTATTGCACAATAAAACAAAGCTATGTGTATACAAATATTTTGCATATGCAAATTTTTATTGTTTTTATTTGGTAATTTAAAATAATTACTCTATACTTGCATAGAGAGAATTATGTCATTTTTGTTTCCAAAAAAATAGTGGGTTTAGAAGTATCAATCTGTAAAACTTTGAGAGATGATATGAGAAATGATAACATAATTTTTGTCATTGCTGTCCCATTAAAATCTAAAATAGTTCTTTGAAGCATTTGAAATTTAGT
>CAZYQA010000281.1:0-3642 GCA_964649555.1 uncultured Muribaculaceae bacterium | reverse complement strand
TGGCGAAACTATTCATAAAACAAACGCCTACTTAGATTAATATCTCAATTATTCGTAACTAATTATTAAATCAATCTATTTTTTTGGAGTCATAATTAGATCAATTCTATTATTTGCATCCAGTATTTCTTTCACAAGTTTCTGAATATGAGCAGGAGTAACAACATCATTTACAACTTTTTCATAATTAGTAAAGGTATCATTACCCTTAGTGAAATACTCTTGCATCACACTTAGCCAGAAAGAGTTATTAATTTGTTTCTCAGGGAAAGCCTTTATTAAATTTTCTTTAGCTTTTGTAACATACTCGTTATTTGGGCCATTCTTAGCTATATCTTCTAAACCTTGCTTAGCAAGCTCAATTAATTTAGGAGCTTTCGTAACATCAGTATCAAACATAATAAGAATCATCGCTTTATCCTCAGGCTCACCCGAAAGTGCAGCTTGTACTCCTACACCATAAGTTCCGCCCTCATCCTCTCTTATAGTTTTAGTATATAATTGATTCAATACATTATTAAGAGCAGACATTAAAATTGTTTTATCAAAAGTCTCTTTCATATTAGCAGAATAAATCATACCAACAGAAGTCTTAGGAGTTTGCATAGGGAACTCAAAACTTTGATCAACAATACCCTTAGGCATTGCATATTTATGATCTACAAAAGCAGGCTTAGTTTTTGAAATCGTAGGAAGTGATCCAATATATTTTTCAACCAAAGGTTTAAGAGCCTCCATATCTACATTTCCGGTGATAAACACTTTGCTACCGGCAGCATCAGAGTAAAGAATCTCATAAGCCTTAGCAATCTTATCAATATCAACCTGTGTAAGCATTTGCTCAGAAATTACAGGTCTTCTCTCACTATTTCCACCAAGAGCGCTCATCAATTTCATTTTATAAGCAAACTCAGGTTGATTTAATAAATTAGGTAAGATTGTTTTAATCTGATTAAATCCAACTTCAAACTCCTCACCCTCAAAACGTGGTGCCGTATAATTTAAATACAATAATTGGAGCATAGTTTCTAAATCTTTAGGAGAAGTATTAGCCATCATACCAGAAGAAGTCTCTCTCATATATGGGCTAACAGACACTGCTTTGCCAGCAAGCATTTTAGACAACTGAGATTGTTTGAATTTAGAAAGACCTGCATTTTGCCTATAAGTAGAGAAGATATTATCTTCAACAGATGGGATAAGCTCTAAAGGTAAAAGAGATTTTCCTCCCTCCTTATATGTTTTCACAATAATCTCATCTTTCTTGAAATCTGTAGGCTTAATTACAACTTCAATTCCATTATCCAATGTCCAGATAGTAGACCCAAATTCACCATTAGAAACTTTAGCAATCTTGCCACCTTTCAATTTTGCAACATCTAATAAAGGCTCATTAGTACTTTCAACCTCCAAAGCTGCAATTTCTGCTTTCTTTGCATTAGAAATTACATCTAAGATATCTTGCTCAGAAGGAACAGCGATTCCATCTTTTAAAGGAGCCTGATAAGAAACAACTACATTCTCACCTGTAAATACCTGACCTAAAACTTGATTAATAGCTTGTAAAGGGATAAACTCTAAATAAGCCTTAGCCATATCATATTTATATTCAGGTGTAGTATAAGGGGTACCAGATGTAAAATTAGAAGCTAAGGCAGGCACTAACTGTGCATTTTTTCTACTTGGAGCATTATCCTTGCTACTCTCATAACCTCTTAAAAGATTAGTTTTAGCTCTATTATATTCCTCATCGGTAAATCCGAATTTTTTAATACGTTCAAGTTCAACTAATGCAGCCAAGAAAGCATTCATCCCCTCGCCATCTTTAGATACAGCGCTCAAAGAGAATAAATCCAATGTTTGCCCTGCAGATTGAAAAGAAGCATCAGCTTGCAAAAATGGTGCATTAGGAGCTTTTTCAATATCATTTAATCTCTCATTAAACATCATAGCAATTAAGCTCTGCATAATATCTTGTAAAAAAGCTGCCTGCACACCCTTAAACTGAGCAGGTATAGTTTCCATTTTAACCATATAAGAAATGCTTGTTGCATTCATCTCCTTATCTGTAAAAATCGAAATGATAGGCTCAGCATTATTTGGAACAACAACAGGCTCTTTAGCTACAGGATTTTGAGCAACAGGTAAAGACGAAAAAGTATTTTTAATAGTATTCTCAACTTCATCTACATTAATATCACCTACAACAATAATAGCCTGCATATCTGGTCTATACCAAGTTTTATAAAAAGAAACCAAAGATTCAGGTTTAAAGTTCTTAAGATTCTCTTCTGAGCCTATCAAAGATACATCCTCCATTTTAGAACCTTTAAACAAAGCCTTTTTCAAAGAAAGAAAAGATCTCCATCCGGCATTATCTCTTGTTCTTTTCTCCTCTAAAATAACTCCCCTTTCAGAATCTATTTCAGCAGGGTTATTCTCAACATAGGCAGCATAATCATGCAAAATTAATAAACAAGAATCAATAATACCTTTTCTAATAACAGGAACATTATTCAACATATATTGAGTCTCTTCCAACCCTGTACCTGCATTGATATTCTCTCCAAACTTACATCCTATACTCTCCATATAAGATACAATCCCTTTATCAGGAAAATTCTTAGTACCATTAAAGCACATGTGCTCAAGGAAGTGAGCTAACCCATCTTGATCGGGAGCCTCTTGAACGGCACCAACATTGGTAACAATATAAAACTCTGCTCTTTTAGCAGGTTTATCATTGTGCATAATGTAATATGTTAAACCATTCTCCAACTTTCCTTGGCGAACATTTTTATCAAGCTCCATTGGTGCTTGCGGATTAACATTAACTTGGGCAAAAAGAGCTGTAGCGAAAACGCACGCCACTAATGCCAATGAAATTAATTTTTTAATCATAATTGAAAGTTTATTAAAAATTTATACAGTTTCAGGATAGTTTACATTTTTATCATACTCCAAAATATCACCTGGCTGACATTCAAGTATTTCGCATATCTGCGATAAGGTTGAGAATCTGATAGCTTTAGCTTTCCCGGTTTTCAGAATTGATAAATTAGCTTGCGTAATGCCCAATTTATCAGCCAATTCTCCCGAAGAAATCTTCCTCTTTGCCATCATCACATCCAATCTCACTATTATAGCCATAATATCTCCTCCTATATTGTTAAATTTTGTTCTTCTTGTAATTTGTAGCCTATTTTCATGTATTCTGCTACGAACATTAATGCAAAGCCAAATATTAAATAAATATACTCAATATCTAAACTATCTCTTATTCCATAATTTGTACCGCATAATACAATTTCAGCTGCAACACACTCCAGATACCTCATAATTAAACAGTTTACATAAAGAGAAACTAATATCAATCCTAATAAAAACAAATTCTTAGACACCTCTAAAGAAAAAGCTTCTCCCAAGTTTAATGTTTTTTTAATACGTCTAAAAAGATTAAATAATAGGCAGAATAACCAAAATGTAAATATAATCAAAGGAATAGAGAGCAAATTTATAGCTAAATCATAATATTTTATCTGAGAATATATAGCTTTATTTTTAAGATATATTAATGTTGAATTACTTCTAGAGGTAATATCAAAATCATTATTAGTTATTAAGGTATCATTTAAGTTAGAA
>CAZYQA010000280.1:0-3644 GCA_964649555.1 uncultured Muribaculaceae bacterium | reverse complement strand
TATTGCATTAAAATTGATTCTTCCGCTTTTTGTAAGCATACCATTCTCAAAATCAATGTAATTTCCTTCCAGATCCTTTTTATAAGAGAAGAACTCATCACCATATAATCTATATTTTATTATTGTTCCATCTGGTTGCTTATATGTGAGAATATCTTTTATAGCTTTGGATGCAAAAATCGGGAAAGTAATAAGTACTAATATAAATGTAAATATTAATCTCGTTAAATTCATGGTGTAGGTTTTATGCTACTAATATAGAAAATTTAAGTTAATTATCATATTTTTATTAAATTTGCTCTGTTTTTTATTTACAAAAGTGTCAATATTTTTAGGCACTACTTAAATATAGATTGGTGAAAATAAATAGCATTATATTATTTTTCTTATCTCTGACTCTTAACTTATTTGCTCAAAACAATTCTCAAACCGATAAAATAAACTTTGTCGGAGTAATGGATAATTGGGTAGTAAGGGAGATTAAAGAATCAGGAATAATTGGAGGAAATACAAAATACTTATATGAGCCTGCACCGGGTGATACGATTAAGGGTTTTGTGCCTTATGTTAATTCCCCTAATGTTCCTTGGAGTACATCTAATGTATTAGCCAAGGTAAAAGGAATTGTAAAAGCAAGTTGTACGGTTTTTCCGGAGAAGAGGGGAGAAGGATATTGTGCAAGACTTGAGACTCGTTTAGAGAAGGTAAAAGTGTTAGGGATAATTAATATGGAAGTTCTGGCATCAGGGACACTTTTTTTGGGAGCTATGCTGGAACCAATTACCGGTACTAAGAATCCTCAATCCAAATTAAATTGCGGAGTGCCTTTTAATTATAAACCCAAAGGAATTAGCTTTGATTATAAAGTAACTATCGGGCATGATAGGATAAAATCGTCAGGCTTTGGAGCAATGAAGCATCTTGGAGATTCCGATTATGCTGAGTGTGTAATTATGCTTCAAAAAAGATGGGAAGATAAAGAGGGCAGAGTTTTTGCAAAGAGAGTTGGCACTGGGTATTATAGATTTGATAAAACTGAAAAAAATTGGATTAATAATTTCTTTATATCTATAAAGTATGGAGATATAACTAAAGAGAGTTTTTATAAGCCATATATGCAATTAATTCCCGAGGATTTATCAAACTATATGATAAATTCCAAAGGTGAATCTGTGCCTATTTTAGAACAATCATGGGGTAACACAGATGATGAACCTACTCATATTATTATAAGATTCTCTTCAAGCCACGGTGAGGCTTATGTTGGTGATATAAATAATTAATTATGGGTTGATAATATAAAAGTAATAAATAATTAATAACTAAGATTTTAGCCTAGATGAGATATATTTACTCTATTATAATAATATTTATATTATTTTCCGGCGTTGCGCAAAAGACCTATGCACAAGATTCAACCGATGTAATCTTAGCATCAGACACTATAGTGAAAAAAAACTTTTGGAATAAGATTTATCACTATTTTGCAGATGCGAATAAGCCTAAAAATAAGAAATTCGATGTAAGTATAATCGGAGGACCGCATTACTCTTCTGATGTGAAGGTTGGTTTGGGTATAGTAGCCGCAGGGTTGTATAGTACTAATAGAAAGGATTCTTTGACACCGCTTTCCAATGTTTCATTATATGGTGATGTTACAACCACAGGATTTTATTTGATAGGAATAAGGGGTAATAATATATTTGAAAGGGAGAAATGGAGGATAGATTATTCATTATATTTTTTCTCTTTTCCAAGTGCATTCTGGGGGCTAGGCTATTCAGCAGGTAATAATGATGCAAATGCCAGCAGATATGAAAGAAAACAGGCTAGGACAAAGTTTGATTTCTTATTTAAAGTTGCTCCTAATTTTTATGTAGGCCCTTCTGTTGGTTTTGAGTATGCTTCAGGCACAGAGTTGGATAATCCGGAGCTTATATTGGGTTTTAGCAAATATACCCGAGCATTGGAGTATGGTGCAACAGCTATCTATGATACTCGTGATTTTATACCTAACCCTTATGAGGGGATATATGTAAAGTTGCAACAGCGAAACTTTACATATCCAAATAGGAAGCCTTTCTTTAAAACAAATATCCAATTTAATGCATATCAAAGAGCTTGGAAAGGTGCTGTTTTTGCTTTTGATTTGTATACCGAGGCCGGATATGGAGATACTCCATGGACAACTATGGCTAATATCGGTGGATCTTATAGAATGCGTGGGTATTATGAAGGAAGATATAGAGATAATAATATGTGGACTATTCAGGTAGAGTACAGACAAAAAATATATAACAGACATGGGGTAGTTCTTTGGGGAGGAGCCGGTAATGTATGGGGACATGAGAAATTCTCTTGGAAGCACACTTTGCCAAACTATGGTGTTGGATATAGATGGGAGTTTAAGAAAAGGGTAAATGTAAGGCTTGATTATGGGTTCGGAAAGAATGGTCAGAATAGCTTTATGTTTGGTATTTATGAAGCATTTTAGTGGATGACTGCTTTTGTGAAGAGATTATATAATAACCAGAAATTTTTATATATCTGGTTTGTTTTTGTGTTAATGTACACAAATGTATTTTTATTGCTTACCGAGAACATAAGTGTACTTGGAGCAATTGCTTTTATTTTGGTGCCTTTAGGTACTCAAATGATTATACTAACTTTTAGTAACAGGCCTGGTAAAATGTTCCTTTTTTTATTGTTGAAATGTGTTATTGATGCATTTCAATTGGTATTATTAAGGCTGTACGGAGGATCTATCATTGCTGTTGATATGTTTCTTAATCTAGTTACAACTTCAGCTAAAGAATCCGGCGAGTTGCTAGGTAATTTGATATCAACTATTATTTTTCTGTTAGTTGTATATTTGCCTACCATTTACTTAGCTGTAAAATCATTGAAGTGCGCACCAATTGACTCTAGCTTTAGATTAAAACTAAAGAAACTATCGTGGAGCATTCTTTTTATAGGATTAGCTTTTATTGGTATTGCTAAGCTAACACCACATGGGTTTAAAGCAAAATATGACCTTTACCCTTATAATGTGTTATATAATTTAGATTTTGCTGCAAAGAAATATAAGAAAATCACTAATTATAGCTCTACATGCGAAGGATTTACCTATAATTCGTATAAGGTAAATTCTTCCAGCTCTAATGAAAGGGAAATAATTGTTTTTGTACTGGGAGAGACAGCCAGAGCAGCAAACTGGCCCCATTATGGCTATGAAAGAGAAACTACACCTTGTGTAGATACCATTAAGAATTTAATTTTCTTTGATGATATGCTTACACAATCGAACACTACTCATAAGATCGTTCCATTAGTGCTTACTCCCGCCGATGCTCTAGATTTTGAAATAATATATAAGTCTAAAAGTATAGTTACAGCATTTAAGGAAGCTGGATATAAAACAGCCTTTTTATCGAACCAAAATTATAATAAGTCATTTGTATCTCACCATTTTAATGAGGCTGATTATAAAATAAATATATCTACGGAGGATGCGTATGACGGAGAGCTCTTAGCTCCGTTATATGATTTCATTGAGAATAATAATGATGATAATCTTTTTATATTTATCCATTTTTATGGTTCTCATTTTAATTATTATCAAAGATACCCTAGTGAGTTTATCA
>CAZYQA010000279.1:0-3662 GCA_964649555.1 uncultured Muribaculaceae bacterium | reverse complement strand
GGAATAAAAAAAGTTTAGGTCAGGTATCTGTGCTCCTAAAGTGTGGTCTTTTTGTGTAGAGGTGATAGTTATCTGATACTCTCCTGCACTTGGGTAGGTATGGGTCAGCATTGCTTGATCAAGCAATGTTTTTGGATTAAATGTAGTAGAGGTGTTATCTCCCCATTGGATTACCATTGTATAATCCCCTGTAGTGCCGCCCATCGGAACAATGAAAGTAGCATCATCAGCTGTGTTTTTACGAGTATCGATAGTAAACTTCATCTCCGCAAAAGGAGCTTCTACATATTCCCCTTTAATATTGGTCTTGTGATTGGCTTTGTAAGTTATATTTTCAACTGCAGTAGCCTCCTTATCTTCAGCAACCTTAAAAGTCAGTGCAAAAGTGGTTGATGTAGTAACGGGAGCTAATATCCAAAACGAGCCAAAGGCTTCGTTTGCACCTGCTTCAGTAGAAGTAATATCGTAATTCTTTGCAACTGCTGTTCCCGTGATTGAGCCATCAACAGTATTGAAAGTAGGATAATATGAATATTTCAAATTGACGCTCTTGCCTGCCTCCATTCCGTTTTTATCGCAAAGATTAATCTTTGCCACGGCACGTTTAAGTGATACGCTTAATGTAGCGTTCTTGCCACTAATGGTAGCCCTCCCGAAAAATGCTTCGATAGGTTGATTATCTCCGATAAGTGTTACAGCCTTTAAATTAGCTGTATTATATATGTTTTTATCACTATCTGCCCACAACAAGCAATAATAATCCTTCGTGCGGTCGAGAGTTAGCGAAAATTTACCATTGGTAGAGGTGTGGTGCGTAGGTGTTTGATCGGAATAATCTGCATTTTCATATATCTCAAGGATATAGTTATCCACCTTACTAGTTGCCACTGATCGAGTATGTTCACCCATTGGCTCAATTGTACCATCGCCATACGAAAAGTCAGGCGAAACACTCAGAACAACATCTTGTATTCCAGTTTGTTGGTCTTTGTTAAGTTCTTTTGTGCAGCTCGCTACCAACAATACTGCACAAATTATATATAGTATCTTTTTCATATTTATTCAGTTATTAAAACTCCACATCAAATTCATTATCTTCCCAGCTCGTATCAATATCAACTCCCCCTTTACCTGCTGTGAGGAAATCGCCACTAATTGTGGTCAAATAACCAGCTTTGTAGTTCACCTTTATGCCGTTAACGCCACTGATAGTATTATCTTGGGCATCCTTAAAGATAATATTAACTATAACTCCAGATTCTTTGCCATTTACAAGTACAAAATCTTTAGCTACAGTAGCTTTTTGAGCGTTACTCTCGGTTGCTCCTGCGGCGTATTTATACCCCTCTCTAGATGCTGTGAGCGTTTTATCTACAATATTATATCCGGCAGGGAAGAATCCGGAATACATTACATATATTTTTAATTCTTCCAAAGGAGGATATCCTCGCTTAGAGCGTATTTCGTTATATTTTTCAATATCATTTGCAACTATTTTGTATTTTGCCAAAGGGCGATGAAGGGTATAATTTTCTGACTGATCCTTCGCGCCAACTACTATTGATGTAGCAAATGCAAAACCATCTCGGGTATCTGTATTCGCATGATAACTCTCTTTGGGTAGTATCTGAACATCTTTCAAATTGGATGTATTATAATGGTAATCTGCCATTTCATTCTCGGCATAATCGCCCCATATTCTTATATCAAACTCCCCTTGTGGCATGGCAATCTCTGTAAAATAGACTCCCTCTTTAGCGGTTGGCTCTACAAATTTCGTGTGACGGATAATTTTAGTGTCTGTCCCTTTCTCAAATACTTCTATGACAGCTCTAAGCTGAACATTTTCTCCCGCTTTTAAGGCTTTAGAAACTATATAATCCGGCAATAGCGGCTGAGGGAAGGTGAGATTAAATTTAACTTTAGATATTTCAACAGCTCCGCTCCCATTTTTTATATCTATATTAATTTGTGAAATACCCTCTTTTACCTCGTGGCGAACCAGCCCGGTCGCAAGATCGGGGTATGTACCATCATCAATCTTCTTTACCCATTGGCAAAATTCAGAGAATGAAATTTGAGGTAAATCGGCACGTGTCTTCACAGGTACTAACGATTCTTCGGTATTCAGTACAGCGAAGATTGTATAGTAGCCAGATTCCATAAGTAAGCGTTCCAGTGCCAATGATTGCATAGTTGGGTAATATGTATGATGTGAGAGCATCTCTGAAGCATCAAAGAAGTATAGATGCGCATCTGTAAGCACTTTATCCTCAATTTCAGCATTATTAAGAGTGATTGTAACAGCTGACTTTGACTCATCAGTTGGAATTATGTCGGACTCGTGCAGGCTTTTATTACATCCTGTTGCCAATATTATAGATGCCCCGGTGATATATAGCAGAAGCTTTTGAATTATATTTGATTTTGTCATGATTCTTTATTTTTCTTTTATATAAAGTTTGATTTCAGCTCTTCTAGCCTCTAGTTTTGAAGGAGCATTAGCATCTACACCATTGCCATTAGCTGTTATTCTATTGGCATTTACACCATTTCTGATTAGCAGATCTCTGAGTAATAATGCTCTTTGACGAGAAATTTTCTCATTTGTTCCCGATTTACCTTGTGTATCAGTCCATGCTTGAATATCTACATCGGCTTTAGGATTCTTATTAATAACCTTTATGAATCTCCTTACTTCATCGTACTGAATATTGCGTACATAAGGGTCGCCAAAATTGTAATATACAGTTGTTTGATGTAGAATCTTGATATCAGGCTCACTCTTAATAATTTCTTTAACAGCCTCTTCTTTAATTGGTTCTTCTTTAATTGGCTCCTCTTTAACTGCTTCCTCTTTAACTGCTTCCTCTTTTACAACTTGTTCCATAGGTTCCTCTATAATTTCTTTACTCTTTTCTATAGGAGCAACAGGTGTTGTTGTTATATATTGAGTGCTTTTTGGCTTATTATTTTGTTTGCCAATCGTAAAAGTTAATTTTACTCCGCTGTTCCATGTGTAATTGCTTTTATGATGTATCTGCTGTATTCCATCCATCCCTTTTCCGGTAAGATATGTTATTCCGGTATAAAGACGAACATTCATTTTTTGATTAACCTGATATCCTACACCCAAATCACTCCCTATACCAAAATGAAAAGCCGAGCTTTTCTTTATTTGTTGATCATAAGAGATAGATTTTACTTTAGCACTAGATCCAATACCGTAGATAGCGGGAGATAGCAATACAGACCACCTACTTCTAATATCAAACATGCTGATGAAATTTACATTTAAACGGGCTGCAAGTCCATATAAATTTACAGAAGATTTTATATCTCTGAATTGCCAGTTTTTAGTGCCTGTAACGGGTGAAAAATAGCTGTTTCCATCAGATGATAGCCATAAGTTTTGGCAACAATCATAAGCTCCAAGCCCTAAGTGTTGATAACTTAGCTCGGCCTCGGCAGAAATAAAATGGTTTAGATGATATCCTCCTAATAATCCGAATCCAAATCCAGCTCTTGTTTTATCTAATCCGAACGATTTTAATGTGGAACTACCGAATGAAACTCCTGCATCTACACCAACATATATACGTTGCTCCTGAGTGCCTGAAGTTTTTATTTCTTGTGCAAAAGAATAAGTGAAATTTGCCAGA
>CAZYQA010000278.1:0-3679 GCA_964649555.1 uncultured Muribaculaceae bacterium | reverse complement strand
ATAGTATAAGAAGGGAAATTAATATTAACACGGAGCATAATTTTAAAAAAATCAAAGATAGCTTTTTTTAATTTAGAATCTTTAGTAATTTTGTGAAAAATACAAGTTTTATGATATTAGATTCATTAAAAAGTTTTGAAAAATATCAAACCCTACAGGTAGGTTTCGATAAGGTATATCAATTTATAAAAAATAACGATTTGCACTCATTAGCTCCGGGGGAGTATGATATTGATGGTAAAAATGTATACTGTAAAGTTTGGGAGGGTGAGCTAAAAGGAATGGAAGTGCCAAAGTTAGAGGTACATGATTCTTATATTGATATTCATATTTTACTAAATGGTACTGAGACTATTGGTATAAAAGATAGAGGCAGATGTAGCGATGAGTATGAGCCATATAATGAGAGCGAGGATATTGCTTTCTATAATGATGAGCCTGAAAATTATGTTGTTTTAGGTATTGATAATATGGCTATATTGTTTCCGGCTGATGCGCATTCTCCACTTATTGGAGAGGGCACTTGCAAAAAAGCAATTATCAAAGTAAGTGTAGCAATGAATCCTAAGGGGCCCCGTTTCTAATGGAAAAAAGGTATAATTCTTTTGTAGGATACTTTAAGGAGAAATATGGATGCCGGCTTCAAAAAATTGTAATTGATGCCGGCTTCACTTGTCCTAATAGAGATGGAAGTAAATCTGTCGGGGGGTGTACATTTTGTAATAATGATGCTTTTCATCCAAATTACAGTACTCCTGATAAGCCAATTGCGCAACAGATAGAGGAGGGGATAGAGTTTCATAAAAATAGATATCGCAAGACAGAAGATTATCTTGCATATTTTCAGTCATATTCCAATACTTACGCACCATTAGATGATTTAAAGAAGTTATATGAGCAGGCATTTACCAACCCATCTGTAAAAGGAATAGTGATAGGGACAAGGCCTGATTGTATAGATGAGTATAAGCTTGATTATCTTAGAGAGCTTTCTAAAGATAAAATAGTTATTATAGAGTATGGGATAGAATCTTGCTATGATGATGTGCTAAAAAGAATAAATAGAGGGCATGATTTTGCTACGGCAAAAAAAGCAGTAGAAATGACAGCTGCAAAAGGTATACATCAAGGTGCTCATTTTATTCTTGGCCTGCCGGGAGAAACTAAGCAAATGATGCTGGATAGTGCTCATTTAATAAACGAGCTTCCACTAAACTCTGTAAAGTTTCATCAGTTGCAGATTATTAAAGGGACAAAAATGGAACAGGAATTCAATACTAATCCAAATGATTTTGTAACCTTTACTTTAGATGAATATTTAGACTTTTTTATCGATTTCTTGGAGCTTCTAAAGCCTGAGTTATATATTGAACGATTTGCCGGTGAGGTGCCTCCCCGTTTCGTTAATTCAACCCCTTGGGGGAAGGTTAGAAATGTGGAGTTGTTGAGGTTACTGGAAAAAAGGCTTAAAGAGAGAGATACCTATCAAGGTTTTAATTATAAATCTATAACTTAAATTGCTATAATTTTGTATAAATTTATTACTTTTGCGAATTAAAAACATTAATATGCAATCACTATTAGCTAACAGATTTATCCCTGAAGGATTAACATTTGATGATGTATTACTAATCCCTGCTCAATCAGAGGTGTTACCGCGCGATGTAAATATCAGTTCGCATTTTTCAAGAGATATAATATTACAATGTCCAATTGTTTCAGCAGCAATGGATACAGTGACTGAAGCTGATCTTGCAATTTCTATTGCTAGATCTGGCGGTATAGGAATTATACATAAAAATATGCCTATCGAAAGGCAAATGGATCACGTGAGAAGAGTGAAGAGAGCGGAGAATGGAATGATATATGATCCAATCGTTATTAAAAGTGATGCTGTTGTTGCAGATGCATTAGATTTAATGAGTCAATACCATATTGGCGGTATTCCTGTAGTAGATGATAGCAAAAAGTTAATAGGAATTGTAACTAATAGAGATTTAAGATTTATTGATAATCTAAGAACTCCTATTAAAGATGTTATGACATCGGAGAATCTTGTAACTACTACAAGTGGTACAGACTTAGCTCATGCAACTTTCTTGTTGCAAAAATATAGAATCGAGAAATTACCTGTTATTGATAAAGATGGCACATTAGTGGGATTAATCACATACAAGGATATTACTAAAATTAAGGATAATCCAATTGCTAGTAAAGATTCTAAAGGTAGATTATTAGCTGCTGCTGCTGTTGGAGTTGGTGCAGATACTATAGCAAAAGTGGAGCAATTAGTCTCTGTAGATGTAGATGCAGTGGTTGTTGATACAGCTCACGGTCACTCTGTATATGTACTAAAAACTATTAAAGCTCTAAAACAAGCATTCCCTAAATTACAAGTTATCGCTGGTAATATAGCAACCGGTGAGGCTGCTAAGGCGTTAGCTGATTGTGGTGTTGATGGAGTTAAAGTTGGTATTGGGCCAGGCTCAATCTGTACAACTCGTGTAGTTGCAGGTGTTGGGGTACCTCAGCTTACAGCAATTATGCTTGCTGCAGATGCATTAAAAGGTACAGGTGTTCCTGTAATTGCAGATGGTGGTATCAGATATTCTGGAGATATTGTAAAAGCTTTAGCTGCTGGTGCAAGCACAATTATGGCAGGGTCTTTGTTCGCAGGTGTTGAGGAGTCACCAGGAGAAACAATTATTCTTAATGGTAGAAAATTCAAATCTTATAGAGGAATGGGCTCATTAGAGGCTATGCAACAAGGATCAAAAGATAGATACTTCCAAGATATGGAAGAGGATATCAAGAAACTTGTTCCAGAGGGAATTGTAGCTCAAGTTCCATATAAAGGTACATTAAGTGAAGTGATATATCAGCTTGTAGGTGGATTGAGAGCAGGTATGGGATATTGTGGTGCTCCAAATTTAGAAAAATTAAGAGAAGCACAATTTGTTAGAATTACTTCTGCAGGTGTAATTGAAAATCACCCTCATGATGTAACTATTACAAGAGAGGCTCCAAACTATAGCAGATAATTATGTTTAAAAGATTCTTTATATATATAGTATTATTTTCATTAACAGTTTCTTGTAACTATTTTAAACGTTTACCATTTGTTAATGGTGAGGTTGTTGCAGAAGTTGGAGAATCTTACTTATATAAAGAAGATATTGAAAAGATAGTTCCAAAAGGATTAGATAAAGCGGATAGCTTATCTTTGGTAAAGCAATATATAGACTCTTGGGCTTTGAAGCAACTTATGTTGCAAAAAGCCGAAGAGATGTTGCCCAAAAGCGATAAAGATGTAGAGAGAGAGTTAGAAGAATATAGAATGCAGTTGCTGATTTTCAGATTTGAAAATAGATTTGTGGAGGAAAAACTTGATACTCTTATTACAAATGAAGAGCTTGCGGCATATTATAGTAGCCATCCTGACGGATACACTGCTAAAAATGGTATTGTAAAAGCCAGATTGATTAAGATGCATAATAGCTCTCCTAATTTGCAAATAGTAAGAAAGCTAGCACAGAATAAACAAGAGAATAATATGGAAGAGCTTGAGGAGCTTGCATATAATTCTGCTTATAAATATAGCACATATAATAATGATTGGGTGGATTTACAGATAGTAAGTAAAGATATCGGAACAGATATTTCAACCCTTCAGGAGTTA
>CAZYQA010000277.1:0-3684 GCA_964649555.1 uncultured Muribaculaceae bacterium | reverse complement strand
ATTTTTCATGTTCAGATTAGCTAAACTATATGCGTAGAAATATAGCCACCAACCGAATTTATCCGCTGACCCCGTATTTCCGCACTGAAAGAAGCCGATGGCAAAGATATTTGGCTCGTTGGCGGTGGCGTATTAACCACAATGCTACTCAATCACAATTTAATTGACGAAATGCAAATTGCTATTGTCTCAACCATTCTCGGCAAAGGCTTACCACTCTTCCCCAACAAACCCAAAACCTCAAAATGGATGCTTATAGAAAACAAATCTTTCAGTACAGGACTTGTGTTATTGACTTACGCAAAGAAATAGTCTTATAAATTTTATCTCATATTTAGGCAATGCATTGTGCTTTGCCTTTATTATTGCCTACAAAATTGATTAGATTTGCAATTTTACATATTATTTGCAATTTATAAAAACTAAACGATTGATTTATGAGTCTTATTTATTAACTTTGCTGTAAATAAGATATAAGCGTATGATAGCCGAGATAAAATTTAAGAACCTGTTTTCGTTTAGGGACGAAGCCGTTTTCAGTTTTGAAGCTGACAAGAGTAAAGAGATGGAGTCCTACCACGTTGTAGAGGTAGTGCCGGGAGTTCGTTTGCTCAAATTTGCTGTTATCTATGGAGCCAACGCTTCGGGTAAGAGTAATTTTATAAAGGCGTGCTACCATTTAAGTAACGTTGTTCTTCATTCGCCAAAAAGTAAAACAGAATCAACGGCAATTGTTCCGTTTTTGCTCGACCAATCAAGTCAAAACGAGGATTCAGATATTTCTGTGTCATTTTATGTTTGTAGCCCAAATGCAACATCCGTTAAGTACACCTATTCACTATCGTTGAATAGAACCCATATCACTCGTGAGAGTTTGGTTTATTACACCTCTCAGCAACCAACAACTGTATTTGAAAGATGGCTTGAAAATGGAGTTTCTGCTATCAAGTTTGGTGGCAAAATCAAACTGTCAGCAGCAGCCAAAGAGGAGATTTCATTGAAATGCCTACCTAATATGTCGGTATTGGCGGCTTATATGCAGGTGAATTTAATAATTGAGGAGATGGAGCGTGTTGTTGGTTACTTCTCGTCTAATAGGATAAATACGTTTGCCTCTTTCATTCCGCAAAGAATTGTCAGTTCTGCTACTATTCAAGATGAAGGATTTAAACAATACCTATTGAAATATCTGCAAGAGGCTGACTTTAATATTTCTGATGTGTTTTCGGCAGAAAAAGTATCCGATTCAGACTCTTATCTTCGTCCGATGTTTCAGCACAATGTACAAGGGCAAGATGGTATTACCTCTTACTATGAATTTCCTTCTGGACTTGAGTCTGAGGGTACACTTCGCACAATGGACTTAGCAGGTTATGTTAATGAGTTAATCAAGAATGATGGACTGCTTTTGGTTGATGAAGTAGAATCATCTTTGCATCCAAAATTGGTGGAGTTTATCATTGAGAAATTCTTGAGGGAGTCAGACAAAGCACAGTTGATTGTTTCGACACATTACGATGGGTTACTTGCACAAGACGATTTGTTGCGTAATGATAATATCTGGTTTACAGAGAAAAACAAAGATGGGGCAACAGTTCTTTACCCTCTAACAGATTTCAAGGGACTGAACCGCATTAGTTCACTACAAAAGGCGTATCGGTTCGGGAAATTCGGGGCAATCCCTAACATCTAATATTGACGTGCTATGAGAAATAAGAAACCTATCAGAAGTACACGTCAGGTGATTCATATAGTTGGCGAAGGGCTAACGGAATTATTCTATTTCAAACATCTAAAGCAATTTATGAATTATCGTTATTCTATTTCACCGCGCTTGTTTGAAAATAACAGTATTGAGAAAATAGAGAAAAAGATAGTTGAATTGTTAAGGGAGGATGTGTTTGTTATATGTGTGTTTGACGCCGATGTTAGTCGGCGTTCCGATGCCGAAAACAAGAAATTAGCGACACTCAAAAAGAGGTACAGCAAAAAAAATAACGTTCTACTTTGCGATAGCCTTCAATCTATTGAATACTGGTTCTTACTTCATTATGAAGATACCTGCCGCTATTTCAATGATTCGTCAGCAACCGAAAATGCACTAAAACGCTATATTCCACTATATGACAAGACTCGCAAATATCTCGAACAAGATAAATGGGTTAAGGACTTGATCGCCGACAACAAAATGCAACGAGCTTGCGAATTAGCCGAAAAGTACGACAGTCGAGACTCGTATAGTGCAATATATAAAGCAATAAATAAACTAAATGGTTAGAATGAAAGAGCAATTATTATTACAAATATATAATCATTATATAAACTCGTCTGATTATAATGGATTAGATATTTCAGCTCTTGACAATGGAAACTGCTCATGGACTGAAATTATTGAATTATTAATAGAATTAATAGAGGATGGCAGTGTAAGTGTAATATCCTCAAAGGATAGTGGTAATATTTATATAAACAGATTGGGGTTTATGCCTGTGGAGGATCAAATTTGCGATTTAAAGAATATGAAAGGTGACAGAAACTTTTGTTGCTATCCTTCAAGTTCGTATTTGAAAACGCATAGAGATGTGTCTGAGTATAAAGCACAGCCATTTAATGAGATGTTGGCTTTAGGGACTCCTCAGTTATTACTTCAATATTTTCATTGGGATGTTTTAGATAAATACTCTGAAGATCCTCGTTTTGACTTTGAGTTTAGGGACTATGAAGGTGAAATACACGATACAGAGTCTCTGCCAAAATCTGAACATATATATCTTAGATCATTTGGTACAGGTAGGGATAAAAATGGCAAACGA
This sequence comes from uncultured Muribaculaceae bacterium, assembly GCA_964649555.1. Classification (GTDB taxonomy): domain Bacteria; phylum Bacteroidota; class Bacteroidia; order Bacteroidales; family UBA932; genus Egerieousia. The sequence continues at coordinate 871 of CAZYQA010000277.1, read as the reverse complement.
GTAGTAGCGGCATTCCCTAGATACTTGTGTGACATGTCTCCTGCAAATCAAATTCATTGGTACAGTAAGATGATTGAACGAGATGGTTGTTCGACAATTCAAGCATATATAGATAATACCTTTAATTCGTGTTGGAATTTTCCTGATTCAGTTTATACGGCTGTATTGAAAGAAATGTGCAATATAAACCAAATTACTTTACACATTTGGAACAAACAATTTTTCAAAAAAGAATTCCTTAATGAACGCCCTAAAGATTTTGGATCTATATTCAAGCCTACATTAACACGATATAATGCATTCTTATTGGTTGCTGAAAAAATGATACCTAATAACATAGAATCTTCTTTTTTTGATATCGTTCATAATGACGGTAAAGATGACAACAACAAAACAAAGGGAACTATACACCGATTGCGAGATTGGTTGAAGGAAGTGAATCCAGAGGTTGAATCTGAAATTACATCTCCTATTAGAAAAATACGGGATTTAAGACAAAAACCTGCACATAAAATAGAAAGCAATAAATATGATTATACATATTTTGATACCCAACAAGTTGTGATGCAGGAATTGCTTGAGGGACTAATTTTATTTAGAAGATTACTACTCACTCATCCAAAGGCAACGGATGTTGTAATAAAATACAAAAATGAAGAAATTATTATTCCATAACTAATGACCCTATGTGGTAGGCTTCATTAGCAGTAACGGACTTGTACCAATTGCTCTTTTTATTATTTTAATTACGATGAATTATTTTATTAATCTAAACGGAAATAGAAAGGAGACCAACAATATGGAACAAGAAAAAACAACAATCAAAAAAATGACAACTAAATTACTTAACAGTATTTTATCAACATTTTGG
>CAZYQA010000276.1:0-3713 GCA_964649555.1 uncultured Muribaculaceae bacterium | reverse complement strand
ATAATTTAACACTACAGGATTTTCCAAACTAATGGATCTTTTAATATAAAACCACATTTTATCATTAAATAAATCCCACTCAGTAAAGCAATCTATATTCGCATTTAAAAACACAGGTATTTCACTTAAATCATAACTTCTGTAAAGTGCTTCCAAATATTTAACAGCATTTGCAGATGTTCTTTTTTTTGCAAAAACCTCTTTTATATAATTTAGTGAGTTTTTATAGTCTTTTGCAATCTCTACTTTATCTATAAACACATCAATCTCGTTACTCCCTACCAATCTTCCTATTTCTTCTCCATTTTCCGGTGAAATAATTATAAAAGTGGGGTAGCCGGGTATTTTGAACCTCTTTTCAAGCTCTGGTCCCTCCCCTTTCTCCATATCAATCTTAATATTTACAAAATTCTCATTAAAGTAGTCTCCCGCCTCTTTTGTTGTAAATACTTTTTCAGACATATGTTTACATGGACCGCACCACACTGTATAGCAATCCAAGAATATCGGTTTATTTAGTTTTTTAGCTTTTTCTATTGCTTTTGCTAGTGTCCCTTTCTCCCAAACTATTCCTTCAGCCTGAGCAAATAAACTATTTAGAGATATACAAAATATCGCTATTAATATTATCCGTTTCATAATTACTTGTATTTTTCGAGAGTTGTTTCTAATTCTATTATTTGCTCTGCCGGAGGGAAACAAATTTGCGAATCGCAACATTGCCATTCACATATTACTTTCAATTTCTCCTTACCATATCCCGATAATGGCAATACGAATACTGCTTCGTTTTCATAAACTGTTGTTCCATTTTCATTATAGTATTTAGATGAAGGAATTTTAGCTTGTAACACTTTGTAATTTTCAGAATCACCCATTGCTACATTAGTTTTGATGAATGGATCCTCATCTGCTACATTTGCATAAATATGGTAGCCGGGAGCAATTTTGAATTTTACCACTATTGCTTGTGAGCCGCCATGATAAGTTACTAATTTTGCACCTACAGCTACAGGAGAGTTGTTATCAACCTCTGGCAACTCCATCTCTCTTGCAGCTAAGTATTCTGCTTTCTTTTGATAATTATTACCTTCAACACTACCATCTTTACTATTTACCATAAATAGCCATCCGCCACTCTCTGTAAAGAATAATTTATCTTTATTCTCGTTGTACCATTTTCTCCATTGCTCTGGTTTTGTGAATGTACAAAGAGTGTATCGATCTAAGATTCTTTGAGCCTTCTCCACCTCTTTGCCCTTCTCTAGCATTGATATTGCTTTATCTAATAGCTCAATATTATTATTCGCTATTTTAAGGCTTTTCACATCCTCATCTATTATATATTGATAGAACATTGCTGCTCCATATAGGTAAGGTGTATTCTCTTTCATGTATTTGGTAAAAGCTTTGGTGTCCCCTTTAAACATATCATAATACCCATTTCTCATCTGTTTTTTCAGATAATCATCGTATGATACCTCCTCTTCTACTATTTCCATTGAAAGCATTGATTCTTCCCTTTTTGAAAGCTCTTCTCCCCTCTCTTTCTTTGCTTTTAGCTCTGCTTGAGTTTTACGTTGCTCCTCATAGAATTTCTTGTTGGATTCCATGCGCTCTTGATAAGCCTCTTTACTTGCTAAATATGTAATCTCTTTTACATACTCTCTTGTAGCTGCTCTATCATAATATTTACGCGCAATTACTTTTTCCCCTTTCAGGCTTGCTGTATAAACTACGGCATTCGCAAATACTTGTTTAGCATCATCGGTCATATATGTAGGTGATGCAGCAAACCCCCATAGAAAGAAATTACCATGTCTTCCGATTGCTACTGCATCTATAGTTTTTGCAGATACTCCGCTTGATATGCTTTCACAATCAGGTGAATCTAGGTATCCCCAAGGGCGTGAAACCATACCTATTCTAAAACCTTTATCAGTCATATAACCTTTTGTCTGAACACTCCACATAGGTATTGTTTGAGGAATTTTACCATTGTAATAATATTTATAATGGAATACCCCTTCTGGAGTTGGTTTCTCTTCAGTTGTAATATTTACATCGAAAGGGCCTTTAAAGATTGGGTGATTAAAATTTGTGCTATGAGCATCAGCATCTAAGCACAAGCAGTACCAGTCTGTTTTGGTACCGATTCCTCTACCAATATTTTCACCATTATCTGCAATTAAGATTGCAGGATAATTAAAACTTTCAGGTAGTGATTTTGATTTATAGAAATCCTTTATTCCACCTTTCTCGTCTCTTGTGCACGTATTGGGTGTTGTATTATCTAATCTGCCGTCAAATATTGTAACATCAACATCGGCGGACATATTAGAAGTGTACAACTTAGAATCAATTACTTTTACTACTGTGAAGTAATTTTTTAAATACTCCTCAAATGATTTTGCTCTTTTTTCGATCTCTTCTGCCGAGTTATTTTCCTGCCAATCAGAAGTTCCTGACACATATAGAACTTTTATATCTTGTTTATTTTGCGCATTAAGGTTTAGCGCAAAGAGTAAAGTTATGATGATGGTAAATAGCTGTTTCATAATCTATTTTTTATTTATCATTTGCTCAACGATTTCATAAAATTCTTCACTTTCGCCACTTGCTCTGTAAAGGATTTTGCCCTTAGGACTGATAAGCACTTTTGTAGGAAACCCTTGAACATTGAATTTTGCTACATAGTCTTGCTCCCCTTTTCCTTGCATTATGTTTGGCCAGTTCATCTCATATTTCTCTACATAAGATTTCCACTTTTCTACATCTTTATCATTTGCTACCCCTACAATTTGTAGTTTATCGGCATGTTTATCTCTAAATTCCTTCATGTGAGGTGTACCTTTCAAACATGCTCCACACCATGTTCCCCAGAAATCTATTATTATATATTTGCCTTTTATATCTTTAATATTAAACTCTTTACCAAATTGATCCACTCCTTGTACGGTAGGGCAATTAGCACCTACTGATGCTTTACGAGCACCCTCTACCCTATCTCTTACTACAGTATAGAAATAATTGTTGCTGTATTTTTTATCTACTTTTTTTAGCGGTGCTTCAAGTGCTACCGGCTCAATCTGAGATCTGATAAGCATATCTTCCATTAGCCAAAGTGCCGCTATCGATGATGGGTATTCATTTATAAATGACTCTCTTATTTTAGCTACTTCGTTATCAATTTGCTCACTTCTTGCATCAAATGCTTTCTCTTGAGCCTCTGTAATCTTAGTATCTAAGAATGATTTACTTACAGCAATATCTCCATCTTCACTTAGTAATGGTAGCATTTTAGTGTTTAATTTTGATAAGATATCATTTTCACCATCACCTTTACCCTCAGCAGGATAAATATTAATATAATTAGACCCTACGATTGAGCCCTCAACATTTATGTCTGCTCCGGGATATACAACTACCCATAAGCTACTTGCTTTATTTGGATAGTATCCGCCCCCCTTTGCATATTTATTTAATCTCTCATCACCAAGACCAAAAGAGATTCTTACTACTCCTTCAGTTGTTGTATTCCCTTTTATAGCAAATTTACCATTCTCTACATCGATCCTATTATCTTTTGTGTCAACTTTTACATTCTCCCTATCTCCAAATACAGTTACATAAGCATTTGCAGAATTTACCCCTTTAATATCAAAGGATATATTAAAGTTTTCTTGTGCATTTACTACTATTGCGCTTAGTAG
>CAZYQA010000275.1:0-3727 GCA_964649555.1 uncultured Muribaculaceae bacterium | reverse complement strand
ATATTCAGATATTTATTGCAAAAACAGTAAAACCATGTTAAGATTTTTCACCCTACTACTCTGCATTATCATTTTTTCTTGTAATAAAAAAGAGAGTCCTATTCAAGATTACACTTCGGATTATCATTTTATGGGAGCTATTGAGATCCCTTCTAATGTACATATTTCGCATACTATTGAGGGGGAGTATAATTGTTTTTTCAAAAATACAGATAATAATAGAGTATTAAAAGTGGCTGCAGATGTTGTTGTAACCAATAACACTATAACATTTGAGATAAAAGAACATTTACCCACAGGTAACTATATATTTAATAAAGCTGTATTAAATAAATCGAATGTAAAAAGTAGCTCACTAGATGTTGGACATGATATAGCTCTGGGGCATAAAATCACGATCACAAATGAGAGTGCGCAAATATATAATGAATCTCCCGATCCAATAATTGGATGTTTCGGATCCGGCACAAATGACGATCCTTTCAGAATCAGCTCTTATGTACACCTTGAAAAACTTATGAAGCTGGTAAATTCTTCTGAGGAGAATAATATAAACTACGGGGGTAAATATTATCTCCAAACGGATGATATTTCGTTACTAATCCCATGTGCTACATTAAATAATGGATGGAACTCGATAGGAAACCATATAAGTAGGCCATTTCATGGGAATTATGATGGAGATGGGCACATTATCTCTGATATGGAGATAGTAAGGAGAGGGGATGTGGTGCCAATGCCGGCAGGCCTTTTTGGTATCATTACAAATACTGTTATCAAGAATATTATCTTAAAAGATTCTAAGATAGAGAGTGAATTTCCTGTATCGGGATTACTTGTGGGCACAATAGTAACAACAGGGGATAAAAGATTAACTTCGGGTATCATAAACTGCCACACCGATGAATCATGCTCAATAAGCGCACCCTATATGATAGGTGGGCTGATAGGGGGCGTAAATCAGCACTCTCTCCTTTATATGAAGCAATGCTCAAACAGAGCAATAATATCACCATCAGCTGATGGAGGAGGAATAGGTGGGCTGGTAGGAGTAGGTATGTTTACATCTACTATTAATATAGATAGTTGTGTAAACTTATCTTCTATTCAATCAAAAGGAAAGTGTATAGGAGGATTAGTGGGCTCATCAGATACTACATTAATAATAAATAGCCAGAATAGGGCAAGAATAGAGAGCATAGGAAGCCATATCGGATGTGGAGGACTTATTGGAGGAGCTACCAATGTAATGGTGTCGTTATCTGAAAATACAGGAGATATAAAAGGATATAAGGGAGTTGGAGGATTAGTTGGCACAACAGCAATAAACGCAGCAGAAAAAATATATCTGGATGCCAATATATTAACCAGCTCAAATTTAGGCAATATCCAAGGCTATGAAGAGGTTGGAGGGCTTGTAGGATCTGGGCAGGTATGCCTAGTGGGAAGCTATAATTTTGGAAATATAGTAGCAGATAATATAAATGTGGGAGGATTGGCAGGTCTGGCAGGGTTTGCTAAGATTGTTGACTCCCATAACGACGGCGATATAACAAGCTACGGCTCAGATGAAAAAGGTTTTACAGGTGGAATATTGGGATCCTCTGCTGATTATGTAATAAGCTGCTCAAACAATTTTGGTAAGATTACTCATAAAGCAGATAAAGGTAATGTAGGGGGAATCATTGGAGCCTGCGATTTGCAAGGATTAATATCATATTGTGGCAACTTTGGAGATATAGCAACTTCGGGCAACACAAGTGCAGGTGGAATATTCGGAAGAGCCGGAAAGCCTAAAAATATGACCGATAAGATGATTGCAGATATGGTACTGGGGACTGCTATGGGGGTATTGAGTATTGGAATAACAGCAGGTGAAGCATCGATGGTAAAAAATAAGGCTCCAAAACTTAAGATAGAAAGAATAAGTAATACTGCAAAAGTATTAAACGCTCTTACTACAATTAATGATATAACTTGGACAACTATTAATAATTTAACGCCACAATATGTTACCACTCCGGGGCTTCTTGAAATGATGGAGAAACAACATAGTGATCAGTTAAGGGAAAAACACAACCGTTTAATCTCAAAACTGTCACCATCAACACACATAGATAACATAAATATAAGAGCATCTGTAAAAGAGCAATTAACAAATCAAAAGAGTTTCTTAGAGAGAATCTCCAATGATTGCACTTTGTATGAAGATAATATACAAAAGTGGAGAGATGATAGGGAAGATAAGATGCACAATAAAGAGCAGGCGCGCGAGATAGCTTCCCATTTTGCGGAAACCTTATCATTTGCAGGGGATATTATTGGTTTTTGTAGTGTCCCGAATCCCGTATCTTACATTTTTACCATAGCTGTAACTTTTACAAATCTAGTTATGAATCTTACAGATTATAGTTATAATAGAGTTGGTATTTTTCAAGCTTTCAATTATGCAAAAATTGCTACAGAAGGGAGTGGATATATGGGGGGGATAGCTGGAGAACTACATGATTTTGTTACCCTTAATGAATCGCTTAACTTAGGGTTAGTTAATAATGGTAAACACGGATCATTATTTGGGCTTGGCGGCCATCTGCCACAAGTGAACAATTGTGTAAACATTAATAATGAGATAAAGGGTCTGTATTATAGTTGCCCATTTAACGAAAATATCAAAAATAATATCAATGGATCCAACAAAGATGTAACTAATAAAGAGAATTATACATCATTTGATTTTACCAACGCATTTGCATGGAATGAAAGCCTTAGAATTCCGATTATTAATAAATCTATATTTGAATAACTATCATGATAACAAAATATAAAGCTCTCCTATTAGTTTTAATCTTAATATGCAGTTGCAGCAAAGATAAAACCACCGACACATTAGTATCTATTGATGAAAATGGCTCACATATATTAAACGAAGCTCTTAGAGCCTCAATTATTATGGATCACTTCGGACATGATTTTCACAGTATCCCTCCCGGAGAGTGGGTGCTTGCATTAATCAATAAAAATAATGATACAACCTTAATTCAAGGGCACATTGGCACTCCAACTAAATCGGGTAATTCAAGCCATTTTCATCTATCCTTTCCAAAGGGGACGATTTGTTCTGAGTACAATCTGGCGTACGCTGCCAATGAAGCACGCACCAAGCATTACGATTTAGGGTTTAAGATTAGAATTACAAATGATGGGCTTGTTCACGCAACCGATACATTTGATAAAGAGATGCTATTATTCGGATCGGGCACAAAAGAGGATCCTTATAAAATAAGCTCTCTTGCAGATCTAAGAATTATGTCTGCTCAATGTGATAAATTTGCCGGGCATGAAGGGCTTTATTTTACAATTATAAATGATATAGATTGCGACAAAGGGGCGAACAAAGAGGATAACGAATATAATGGAGGAATATTACCTATTGGGTATAATACTACATTCAAAGGGCATTTTAGTGGGAAACATGAAGGGGTAAATTATACCCTTACTAATATGAAATTGATAAGCTCCGGCACAACAGATAAGCTGGCTCTATTTGGGGAGATAGGGGGAAATGCCACAATCAGAAATGTTGTTTTATCAAAAATGAATATTTTTAAGGGGGGTGTAAATGTTGCGGCATTAGTAGCAGTGATGAATGACAATGCAATTATTGATAGTTGCAAGGTTGATGCTGGGGAGATAAAAGGGATAAAAAATGTAGGTGGATTGGTTGGCT
>CAZYQA010000274.1:0-3739 GCA_964649555.1 uncultured Muribaculaceae bacterium | reverse complement strand
ATGGCAAAAAAAGGATTTGAAAAAAACTTCTGGGTAGCTATTTTAATGGAGTTCTTTGAAAGGGGGGCATACTACGGAGTTTTATCAGTATTATCAGTCTATTTAATACTAAGCGGCGATGAAGGTGGTCTTGGATTTACAAAAGGGCAAGCCGGCACCATAATGGGCACAATGCAACCATTATTATATTTCTTACCAATCATAGCAGGTGGTATCGCAGATAGATACGGATACCGAAAAATATTATTCTTTGCATTCACATGCATGGGAGGAGGATATTTTCTTACCTCAATAACACACTCATACATCCCTGTATTCGCCTCACTACTATTTATGGCAATAGGAGCCGGATTCTTCAAACCGGTAATCTCTGGAACAATTGCAAAAAGCACAACAGAGGAGAACTCTACACTTGGATTCGGAATATTCTACTGGTCAATCAATTTGGGAGCATTTCTATTCCCATTGATTCTTATCCCGTTAATCAAACCTTACGGATACAACTACATCCTACTAATGGCAGCCTGCATAAGCTGCTTACTATTTATCATTAATGCAGTGCTATACAAAGAGCCAAAAGCAAACCTAGAAGCAAAGGCATCTGGGAGTAAAGGTAAATCACTTGGAGAAGTTCTTCTTGGGATAGTAGAAGTCCTAAAAGATACAAAATTTATCATTCTGATAGTATTATACTCAGGATTTTGGATACTATACTTCCAAATGTACGGCACAGTTCTATGGTATTTGAAAGATCATGTTGATATGGCGCCTGTAAACAATGCTGTAAATTCATTTTTAGGAATATTTGTAAACGACCCCAGCTGGAAATTCGACACAGAACACGTGACAGTAATAAACGCAGGAGTAATTATCTGCTTACAATTATTCGTATCTAAAATTGTTCAGAAGCTACCTGCACTTCCAACAATGATTGGAGGAATTGCGTGCGGCACATTCGGAATGTTTATCCTTAGCTTATCAAGCTCACCTTGGATATTCATTGTAGGACTAATGGTATTCACTATCGGAGAAATGGTGACACATCCTAAATTCTTATCATATATAGGAATAATAGCACCTCCCGATAAAAAAGCCCTATACATGGGATACTCATTTCTATATGGAGTAATCGGCAGTTCGGTTGGTTCATTCTTAGGAGCTAGCTTATACGTAACAGTAATAGAAGAGATGGGCAAACCATCATTACTATGGCTAATATTCAGCGGAATAGGTGTATTAAGTATGGTAGGATTAGCCATTTACAATATTGTTGTAAAGAAACAAAAATAACATAACACTAAAACTTATAAACTTAACTATGAAAAACTATTTTATATTGGCAATATGCCTTGCCATCTCCATAAACTTAACAGCAAAAGATAAATATTACAATAAAGCTGTAAAATTGCACAATAAATTCGTATCCATAGATACACATACCGATACACCTATGAGATTATGGGATGAAAACTATAAAATTAATCAAGATAACCCTACAGGGTGTATAGATTTCCCCAAAATGCGCAAAGGCAAACTAGATATCGAATCCTTTGCCGTATTCACCGGAGAAGGTAAACGAGATGATGATTTTTTTACAAGGACATATTCAAGAGCACTACAAACACTAGATAAAATCAATGCACTACCTTCGCAATTTCCAGAGGAAGTAGAAATTGTTACCACACCGCAAGAGATTAGTAATGTAAAACAAAAAGGGAAACTTGGAATCATTCCAACAATTGAAAATCTCACTTTTATAGGAAACGATATAAATAAGATCGACATCTTAAAAGAGAAAGGGATAGTAATGTTCGGGCTGGTTCACTCATACCATAATAATATAGCAGACTCCTCATCAGACACCAATGAGCCTGAGCATGATGGCCTATCAGAATTTGGAAAACAAGTAGTAAAGCACATAAATGAAATAGGTGGAATTATAGATATCTCACACGCAAGCGATAAAGCGTTCTTCGATGTGGTAAAAGTATCTTCAAAACCTATCATAGCTTCCCATTCATCTGTAAAAAATGTAGCAGATCATGATAGAAACTTTACAGATGAAATGCTTGATGCACTAAAAGAGAACGGAGGAGTAATTCAAATATGTATTTTGGAAAAATATGTGAGAAACGCGCCTGAGAATCCGGCATACAATGCTAAATACAAAGAATTATACTCTCAATTAAGAGCTACCCCTAGAGAAAATACAACCAAAAGGAATGAGATAAGAAAAAGCCTCAAAGACCTTAAAGAGGAATTTGAAGATCAAAAAACATTCATAACTCACTATGTTGATCATATAGACTATGTAGCCAACAGAATAGGGATAGACTATGTGGGAATAGGAACAGATTTCGACGGTGGCGGTGGAATCTATGATTGCTACAATGCCTCTCATCTTGTAGATATTACAGCAGAACTTCTCAGAAGAGGATATAAAGAGAAAGAGATCAAAAAAATCTGGGGTGAAAACTTCTTACGAGTAATGGCAGAGTGCCAAAATCTATAAAGTAAAACCACATAAAACATAAACCCTAAAAGTTCACCTTCAACTTTTAGGGTTTTGTTATATATTGGAAAAGCTAGGTGACCCACAATCGCATTTTGATCGAGTAGACAACTCCACAACTATTTGAATATATGGAATATCACTCGATCATTTTCGTCTTGTGGGTCACCTACGAATCTCCACAACAGCAACAACCAAATTATCATTCTCCCCTATTTTATCTAAAACCTCAGGATTAGATATCAGCTTCTTTTCTCCACTAGTGATATTTGATAATCTGTACGGCTCAATTAAAGCATAGATTTTATTATCATCAATAGCACAAATAGTTGTAGCAAACGCCCCCTTATCAATCATTCCGGGGCTAAACCAATGCCATTTCTCAGGAGAGCTTGCAAGAGAAACTCCGTAAACAGTAGATGGAAGAGGCTTTTCATTAATCATAATCTCCACTAAAGAGAGAGATTCATTTTTCATAAAACGCCTTATCGTGGCAAACTCCCCCTCCATTAAAGCCATTGCTGACTCCATAGCATCTCCATACTCAAATATACTTTTGCTGATAGCTCTTTGTCCCATATCAAATTTCAGATAAGGAGAAATACTTTTACTTTTCAGATCATAACAAAAAATAGTATCACTATAAAATTCCCTTATATACAATTTATCATCATACTCACAAAAGGCAGGTAGCTCATCTTGAATACTTAGCACCTTAGCGCGTGAAGTTAAAAATGGCACTCTTATACTATCCTTAGCATTATAAGCATAAACTCTCTCGGGATCTACCATTCCAAATCCATTATACACCACATAATCATCCCCATCATTATAAACCCAATATCCATTATTACCTTCGCAATAAGATTGTGAAATAAAATCTCCCGATCTAGTATATTTAAGCCTTTGCAAACCTCTGCCGTTATATATCAACACGGTGTCGCCATTAACAGAAGCATTCGTCAATTTGATATATTCTTTAGGCCCTCTTCCCTGTCTACCAATAGAATTTATAAAATTACCGTTACTATCAAATCTTAAAATTTTATTATTAGTACCATAATTTACAACATAAAACTCTTCATTATCAATAATCAGATCATTCTTCTCACCAATAATAATAGAATCATTAGTTTCTAAAGGAATAATCTCTATAGATTGAACCAAATCTAAAAAAGGGGTAATACTTGATACATTCAGATTTGCTGAAACATTATCAGACAAATC
>CAZYQA010000273.1:0-3742 GCA_964649555.1 uncultured Muribaculaceae bacterium | reverse complement strand
TTACTCCACTTTACTCATAATTCAACTAATAACAAGTCAATCAAAGAATCAATCTGATACGGAATTAGATAACTTAAAAGTAATATCTTATAGATCTGTTTTATATAATAAATTAGAAATTTATCTGAGTAAGACCGGAGCTTGGCAAGACCCTAATATATCAATTCAGACAATTGCAAAAGAGCTTGGCACAAATAGAAATACTCTTTTGCAGGCGATAAAAGAGAAAGGGCACGAAAATTATGTATATTACATAAATAAAATTCGCATCGAAAATTTTATTTTTCTTATAGAAACTAATGAAATAGATAGCTACCAGGATGGATTCTTTGAGGTAGGTTTCAGATCAAGGGCAACTGCTATAAGAAACTTTAAACTTTTTACCGGTAAAACTCCAAGTGAATATTTTGAAGAAAAAAAATAACTCGACTAACTTAATGATATCAGTATTAATATCTGAGCCGTTAAAACTCTTAAAAACATAGTTAGAGGATAAACAGTCGCATAAGCAATAGATGCTTTATCATTCGGTAAAGATGAATTTGCAAAAGCTAATGCAGGCGGATCTGTCGTACTTCCTGCTAATAAGCCCATAAGCGTTCCAACATTTAGTTTCATAAAGAATATTGCAAATATACCAACTAATATTAATGGAACTAATGTTATAATAACTCCATATAAAACCCACCAGTAACCCCCATTTACAATTGTATCAACAAATTTAGCTCCGGCTCCCAAACCCACTGTTGCAAGGAATAAAGATATACCTATCTCCCTTAACATCATATTGGCACTTGTTGTAGTAAACGTTACAAGCTTATAATATGGGCCAAATCTTGATATCAAAATTGCAACAATTAAAGGCCCTCCGGCTAAACCTAATTTAATAGGTTGAGGAATTCCAGGTATCATAAAAGGAATGGAACCTACTAAAACACCCAAAAATATTCCAAAGAAAATAGGAAATAGATTTGGATGATCCAATTTCTTCATTGAATTACCTAATAGATCAGCAACTTTTATAATATTATCTTTTTCCCCCACAACTGTAACCCTATCCGCAATTTGCAAGATTAAGTCATTAGAAGCAATCAAATCTACTCCTGCCCTATTTACTCTTGTAATATTTACTTTATACAGAGCTCTGACATTTATATCCCCTATCTTTTTACCATTAATATTCTCTTTAGTTATTACGATTCTACGGGAAATAAGATTAGACTTATCATCCTTTGATTCAGCAATTACAGCCTTTTCACCCAAAAACGTAATAACAGATTCAACGAATTGCTCTTTTGTAACAACTCTTAAAATATCACCTTCTGCCAAAACGGTCTCTCCAAGAGGAGTTGCATCTGTAGCTCCGTTATGAAATATTCTTGATACAACAAATTCGATATTTAAGAGCTTCATCGTATCTTTTAATGTCTTTCCAACTACTCCTTTGTTTGTAATCTTTATATCCAAACAAATTACTTCATCATCCTTCTCAACAATATTATCTATATCGTTACTCGATAACTTATTCCTAAATATATTTTTTAAAATTATCATAGATGTAATAATACCTATCACTCCAAGGGGATAGGCCACTGCATATCCAAGAGCAATAGTACCTGATGGCTGAGATGTTGAATCAAGAAAAGTTTGCTGCGCAGCACCTAAGCCGGGTGTATTAGTGACAGCACCGGATAAGATTCCCACCATCGTGCTTAAATCCTCTCCTGTTACTAAATGTATTATATATGTAGTTATACAGCCTAACAAAACTATACTTATGGCTAATAGATTTAGCGACAATCCTCCCTTTCTTAAAGAAGAGAAAAAGCCCGGACCAACTTGTAAACCAATAGAATATACAAATAAAATAAGCCCCAACTCTTTTGCAAAATGCTCTATATCATGGTCTAAAACTAATCCGAAATGAGAGAAAAATATTCCCACAAATAGAATCCATGCAATACCTAACGAAATTCCCATAATTTTTATTCTGCTTAGCAATATGCCTGCGGCAATAGTTAATGCAATTAATAAAATAGAATGTGCTACAGAAGTAGAGAACAGAAGATCATTAAACCAACTCATATTATTTAAATTTTGCGCAAAATTATAAAAAAAGGGAAAGATTACCGCACAATTCTACTTAACTGTTGTTTAAAATGCTAAAAAACATCTTTATTATGAATAATATATATTGGAAAAATGGAGGAAAAAGGCCTAAAGTACTAGTTTTAGGATCAAATTTCGGAGGATTGACCGCTGCTCGTTTTATTAGAAGTGAAGCAAAAGATAAAGTAGATATTACTGTAATAGACAAAAAACCTTATTTACTTTTTGTTCCTAATATTCCTTTAGAGGTACTTAGAAATCAAAATCCACAAACAAATTTACAAATGGATTTTGTTTCTTTCTTAAAAGATGATGATACTAATTTCTTACAGGCAGAGGTGAAAGGGATAGATATTGAGTCTAAAAAAGTTGATTTTACACCCAATGAAAGACCTGGTGCAGCAAATGAATCTATAGAGTTTGATTATTTAGTAATTGCATTGGGGTGTAAACTGGATTATAATTCAATAAAAGGTTTTGGAGAGTATGGAAATACATTATCTGATACTTTTTACGGAAATAAACTTAGAGAATACCTTTTTGAAGGGCATTATAAAGGTGGTCCAATTGCAATAGGCTCTGCAAGATTCCAGATGGGAACAAAAGGAAAACCAGATTTTATTCCCATTATGGAATCAGCTTGTGAAGGACCAACTCTAGAAGTATCAATGGGTATTGCATCATTACTTGAAGAGAAAAAATGGGGAACAGCCAAAAATATCAGCATATTCACTCCGGGCGAATGGGTTGCAGAAGATGCCGGTATTCCTTTAGTAAAAAAATTCTTAGGGATGGCATGTGACGGTATGGGTATGAAATACGTAAACAATACTTACGATATAAAAGAGGTTACTAAAGATGGTATTGAGTTTGTAAACGGACCATCTGTTGAGGCAGAATTAAAAATTATATTCCCCAATTGGGCACCGCATGATTTTATGAAACAATTACCAATTGTAGATGAATATGGATTTGTTATTACAGATTTGCACATGAGGAATACAGACTATCCGTATGTATTTGCAGTAGGAGATTGTGCTGCATTAACAGCACCCAAACTTGGAGGATTAGGTGATCAACAAGCTAGGATTGTAGCAAAAGAGATTGCAATTGAGGTTGGCGCCGAAGAGAATGAGATAGATAGAGATATGATATATGATCCTGTGATAATGTGCTTTGGAGATATGGGACATCATAAAGCATTCTATATACACTCAAATTTGATTTATGGTGGAGAAACAGCAGTAATGAAAATGGGACACATGTTTTATGCGATGAAGATAGGGTTCAAAGATACTTACTTTATGTCTGGTGGGAAAACTCCAGGATGGGGTATTAAACTTACAGAATTAATTGGAGGATAAATAATTGATAAATATTATTTCAGGAGAAATAAATAGTGGAAAGACATCTCTCCTTCTCAAAGAATTTAAAACTCGAAGAGAAGGAGCAGGTGTATTTTGTATAAAAACAAAGTGTGGCTATAATGCTCTTTTATTGAAATATGAAAATAACAAATTAGTAAAGATTGAATATTTGCCAATACTGAGATATAATACTGATAAAGCTGATACCAATATAATTGGGAAGTATGAATATCGGCCTGAATTATTTAATTACATAAATAGATGGC
>CAZYQA010000272.1:2188-3742 GCA_964649555.1 uncultured Muribaculaceae bacterium | reverse complement strand
GGAAGCCTATATTATACACTAAAAAGAGTGGCAAGATTCCATAAATACACTCTACTTATTAAAAAATATATAAATGATTTTAGGGCTTATTTACAATATATAGTCTTCACCAACATTTGAAATAATATATATAATTCTTAAATTGACTATATTTGCGTTGTAATTTTAAAATAAATGACCAACTTAGATATATCCACTATTTCTGATTATATATATAACAGAAAACAGGTTATTGTTGAACAAGATTCTATCGAAAATGTAACCAAATGCTACAATTTCTTATCTGAGTTTCAGCAAGGTAAGGTTATATATGGGATTAATACAGGTTTTGGGCCAATGGCACAATACAAAATTCCCTATGACAAACTTACCAATTTACAATATAATATTATAAGATCTCATAGTTGTGGTGCCGGAAATCATATTGAGCCTAGAATGATCAGAGGTGCTATGCTATGTAGATTATATACTTTTTTACAAGCAAAATCGGGAGTACACCCAAGCGTTATAGAATTATTAACTCAATTCCTAAACAATAATATCATACCTATTGTACCTCAGCATGGCAGCGTTGGCGCCAGCGGAGATTTAGTACAATTATCTCATATTGCTTTGGCGCTTATCGGAGAGGGAGAAGTGATATATAATGGAGAGCTAATGCCTTCATCCAAGGCTATGGAATTGAGCAAAATTACTCCTTTGAAAATGTATATAAGGGAGGGGCTGGCATTAACCAACGGCACATCAGTAATGACGGGTATCGGCTTAGTAAATATTATTAATGCAAGAAACCTTTTAAATTGGAGCATTCTTGCGTCTGTAATGGTAAACGAGATAGCATCCTCTTATGATGATTTTATGTCTGATATTCTAAACGGATTAAAAAAACATAAAGGGCAAAATGAGATTGCTTCATTAATGAGAGATATAAGCTCTTCGAGTAAAATGTTATTAAATAGAGAAGAAGTTCTTTATAAAAAAGATAATAATACTGAGACTATATTTAAACATAAAGTGCAGCCATATTATTCATTAAGATGCATCCCACAAATACTCGGCCCCATACTAGATACGATTAACTACACAGAAGAAACATTAGTAAACGAGCTTAACTCTGCCGATGACAATCCTATAGTTGATCCTCAAACAGAAAATATATATCATGGGGGCAATTTCCACGGTGATTATATCTCATTGGAGATGGATAAATTAAAAATCGCTATTACAAAGCTCACAATGCTTGCAGAGAGGCAATTAAACTATCTATTCCATGATAAAATTAATGGTATCTTACCTCCTTTCGTAAATTTGGGCGAATTAGGTTTAAACTACGGTTTACAAGCAGCACAATTTACTGCAACCTCAACAACTGCTGAGTGCCAAACATTATCCAACCCTATGTATGTACATAGTATCCCCAACAATAACGACAATCAAGATATTGTAAGTATGGGAACTAATGCTGCCTTATTAACGGCAAGAGTAATAGAGAATAGTTTTCAAGTTTTGGCAATAGAAATGATAGCTATAGTACAAGCTATCGATTGCTTAAAT
>CAZYQA010000272.1:0-2178 GCA_964649555.1 uncultured Muribaculaceae bacterium | reverse complement strand
ATATCATGCAAAAGCAAAAAACTTTATAACAAGATAAGAGAGATAGTCCCTTTATTTAAAGAGGATACAACTAAGTATAAAGAGATTGCTAATGTGATTAACTTTTTAGAGAATAATAGTATTAATAGCATATAAATATGAAGTACGCATTAGTTACAGGTGGCAGCAGAGGCATAGGTAGAGAAATTTGTATTTCTTTAGCTAGAGAGGGATATTATATTCTAATAAATTACTTATCTAATGATATAGAAGCAAATATCACATTAGAAATGGTAAGAGAAGCAGGATCTGACGGAGAGTTATTAAAATTTGATGTAGGAAATAGGCAGGAGGCTTTTGATGCTATTGAAAATTGGAAGAAGACTAATAACCAACATATTGAGCTATTAGTAAATAATGCCGGAATCAGAAAAGATAATCTTTTGATGTGGATGGAGCCGCAAGAGTGGGCAAGTGTAATTGATACCGGATTGAATAGTTTTTACAACGTAACTCAACCATTGCTAAAAGATATGTTGGTAAAGAAAAAAGGGCAAATAATAAATATTGTATCCTTATCGGGAATAAAAGGGTTGCCGGGGCAAACTAATTATTCGGCAGCTAAAGGTGGAGTAATCGCAGCTACAAAAGCTCTTGCACAAGAGGTTGCAAAGAAAAATGTAAGGGTTAATGCTATTGCTCCGGGCTTTATTGCAACTGAAATGACAGCAGACTTAAATGAAGCTGATCTAAAAAAACTAATCCCTATGGGAAGGTTCGGAACAGCAAAAGAGGTTGCTGATTTAGTATGTTTTCTAGCATCTGACAAAGCAACATATATCACAGGAGAGTGTATCTCTATTAACGGAGGTTTATATACATAGAATTATGAGCAGAAGAGTAGTAATTACAGGAATGGGAATTTACTCATGTATAGGGACAAGCTTAGATGAAGTGAAGGAGTCTTTATACAATGGGAAATCTGGTATAGGAATAGACAAGGCAAGAGAAGAACTTGGATACATATCCACACTTACAGGTATTTTGCCAACTCCGGATATAAAAAAATTATTAGACCGCAGAAAAAGATTATGTTTGCCCCAGCAAGGAGCTTACGCATTTTTAGCAACATTAGATGCATTTAAGCAAGCTAACATAGATGATAATTTTCTTGCAAGCAAAGAGGTTGGTATCTTATATGGAAATGATAGCAGCGCTTTACCCGTTATTGAAGGGGTAGATATTTTGAGAGAGAAGAAAAACACAGCTTTGGTAGGTTCAGGTAATATTTTTCAATCTATGAACTCAACAGTTACAATGAATCTTTCTGTAATATTTAACCTTAGAGGTATAAATTTCACTGTTGCAGGTGCTTGTGCCAGCGGTTCTCACTCAATAGGGCTAGCATATCAACTTATTAAAAGCGGAATGCAAGATTATATTGTATGCGGTGGAGCCCAAGAGGTAAACCCGTATGCAGTGGGGAGTTTTGACGGATTAGGAGCATTCTCCAAAAGGATGGATTCTCCAGATGAAGCATCTCGCCCTTTTGACAAAAACAGAGATGGGCTTGTTCCAAGTGGAGGTGCGGCAACTCTAATACTAGAATCGTACGATAGTGCTATTGCCAGAGGAGCAAATATAATAGCAGAAGTTATAGGATATGGATTCTCATCTAATGGTGACCACATATCGGTTCCTAATGTAGATGGCCCAAGAAGATCCTTGCAAATGGCAATAAAAAATGCCGGAATAAGCACAAATGAGATAAAGTATGTTAATGCTCATGCAACATCAACCCCCAAAGGGGATTATAATGAGGCATTAGCAATTGCTGAGGTATTTGCAGATAGCTCAGATGCCCCTTATGTAACATCTACAAAATCCCAAACCGGGCATGAAATGTGGATGGCCGGAGCCAGTGAAATAATCTATTCTATCTTAATGATGCAAAATGGATTTATTGCACCTAACATTAATTTCTCAGAGCCGGATGAGGCTACTGAAAAATTAAATATCCCAAACAAAAGAGTTGATCTGAATTTTGATTGTTTCTTATCCAACTCATTTGGCTTTGGAGGTACAAATTCAACATTGATAATAAAAAAAATTTAATTGTATGACTAGAGAAGAATTAATAGAGAAGATAAATACAGTTTTAGCAGAAGAATTCGAAGCTAATATAGAAGATATAACTCC
>CAZYQA010000271.1:0-3753 GCA_964649555.1 uncultured Muribaculaceae bacterium | reverse complement strand
AAATACTTTAGATTTCTCCCATAATATAGGATTAATATTACTTAAAAGATATAAGTTATATTTTCCTTTAAGTGATAACAAAAAATCTATTTTACTTTTATCAATCCCAACCAAAAAATCCTCCAAAGATGAGTCAATTAAGCTATCTGGAATATTCGCTATTGAGCAGTGCTCTCTTACTTTATCTCTGAATTGAGCTGAATCTATCAATCCTTCTTCAAAGTCACCAAAAAATCCGGTTTGTAAATATGGATTTATATAATCTCCAAAATTAGGGAAACCCAGATTATCATTAAAAGCGGAGAGGCATTTATCTCTATTTAGAGAAACAAACACCCCTCCTAAATCAAATATTATATTTTTAATCATTAATTCTATCGGATCTTATAATTGAGAAATTAAGATTGTAAATAACTTTGTCATTGTATCTGCTGCTGCATTTGCTGCCTCTACAACATCGTCACCATCATTAAAGAAGTCTTCAGCATAATCATCATGAGCTTCATTAGTGATAACCGACATTCCAAATACCGGTACATTCGCATGTCTTGCAACAATCACTTCAGGAACTGTTGACATTCCAACTGCATCAGCACCAATCATTCTAAAGAATTTATATTCTGCAGGAGTCTCATATGTTGGGCCGGTACCTGCTAAATAGACACCTTTATGTAAATTAATAGACTCATTATGAGCAATCTCTTCCATCATTTTAATGAGCTTAAGATCATAAGGCCTTGTCATATCAGGGAAACGAGGACCAAACTCCTCCATGTTTTTTCCAATTAGTGGATTAGGAATAAGATTGATATGATCTCGAATTATCATTAAATCACCAACTTTATAATCGAAGTTTACTCCACCTGCAGCATTTGAAACAAATAGATAGCTAATACCTAATTTAATCATAACTCTGATTGGTAATGTTACCGTCTCCATTGAATAGCCTTCATAATAGTGTAAACGCCCTTGCATTGCTATCACAAACTTATTACCAAGCATCCCAGCAATCAAATTCCCTTTATGCCCTATAGCTGTTGATGCCGGAAAATTAGGGATCTCTGTATAAGGAATTACAATAGGATTCTCTATTTTATCCGCAAGTTTACCAAGACCGCTACCTAATACGATTCCTGCAACAGGAACTCTTCCGCCTAGTTTTTCTTTTACATAATCGGCAGCTTCATATATTCTTTTTACTCTCTCATCCATAATATATCTATTTTAGTAATCTGTTATAAATTCTATTAACGTTATCAAGTATCTCTTGTTCTCCTTCCAGTACTCTATTTTCCATTAAAACCTTACCATTGCAAATTAATGTGTCTACACATGAACTATTAGCTGAATACACAAAATTTGCCAAAAAATTAAAATTAGGGGTGAAAGCATAATTATTTGTATCAACTAGAAATAAATCTGCTAACATTCCCTCTTTTATTTCCCCTGCATTGATGTTTAAGCTCTTTGCCCCATTAACAGTTGACATTTCTAATAATTCATTTAATGGTAATGCTGATGGGTCTGCTCTCCAAGCTTTTTGAATCAGAGCTGTAGTCTTCATAGCCTCAAGCATATCTAAATTATTAGAAGAAGCAGTACCATCTGTTCCAATTGATACAGTAACTCCCGCACGTTTTAGCTCATTATATTTAAATTGATACCCTGATGCTAATTTAAGATTTGAGTTGATATTGTGAACAACTTTAACATCATATTTGGCTAAAATTTTAATATCATCTTCGCTCAGCCAAAGACAATGAGCAGCAATGACATTTGGCCCTAATACTCCAAGTTTTTCCAGATATGCAGTTGGAGAAAGGTTATGTTTCTTAAATGAATCTAAATTCTCTTGATCTGTTTCGGAAAGATGTATATGTAAAAGTAAATTATGATCTTTAGCAAACTTAGCCCCCCAAAGTATCATCTCTTCACTAACGCTATATGGAGAGTGTATCGCTATTGCAAAATGATTCAGCGGGCTCCATCTTTTAGACTCCTCATAAGTCATTATGCAATTACGTTTAATCTCTTCCGCCTTCTCTTTGTCATGTAAATCTAAAATTACAAATGGTTGAAATGATCTCAACCCCATTTGATGTGTGGCATTTACAGATGTAAGTATTCTGAAATACTGATCATTAAAGCAGGTTGTTCCGGTTTTAATCATCTCTAAACACGCAAGCTTAGTACCCCAATACACAAGTTCATCATCTAAGTTAGCCTCTATTTTCCATATTGTCTCTAGCCATTTGAATAACGGCTGATCCTCAGATATGCCTCTCATTAATGTCATAGCAGAGTGAGTGTGCATATTAATAAACCCGGGCATAACTGTTTTACCATGCCCATTTATTACTTTATATTTATGTAAATCGGAATCTTTTAATGATAGATTGTTACTGATCTTTATTATTTTTTCTCCTTCGATTAATATGTCAGTCAATATCTCATTTAACTTAACATTTTTTATCAATACTCCATTCATAACAATTATTTACTTCAAAATTTAACAAATATACCAATAATTTCGCATTTTTGCATAAAATTATTGAACAATGAAATTTCTCTGGTTAGATATAAACTCATCATATTCTCACTCATCCCTTGCATTTCCGGCGCTACATTCTCAATTAAGTACAACACTTAGGAATGAAAATGAATGGGATATATTATCCGGAACATTAAAGTCTAATGAAAGCTCAATAATAGAGAAAATATATGAAGCTAAGCCTGATTATATTTTTGCTACATGTTGGCTGTTTAATGTAAATTATATTACAACGATTCTTAGAAAAGTGCATTCATTGCTGCCTCATATCGAGATTTTCCTTGGGGGGCCAGAGTTTCTGGGAGATAATAGCGAATTCTTATACACAAATAGGTATGTGAGATCTGTATTTAAAGGGGAGGGTGAAGAGGTTTTTAATGATTTTATTAAATTTCTGTCATCTAAATCTGACGGATGGAAAAGCCTTAACGGATATGAATATTTAGAAGAAGATAAATATATATCCAAAGATGTGGTATATGTAAAAAACTTTATTTCACTTGCACCTCCTTGTGATTCTGAGTTTTTTAATTGGGATAAGCCATTTGTTCAATTAGAAACATCTAGAGGCTGTTTTAATACATGTAAATTTTGTGTTAGCGGTATTGATAAGTCTGATGTTCAAGATTTACCTGTTGAGTTATTGAGAGAAAGATTAGATTTAATAAGGAGCAAAGGAATTAGAGAAGTAAGGGTTCTGGATAGAACTTTTAATGCAAATACCGCAAGAGCTATTGAGCTATTGAAACTTTTTAATGAGTATTGCGGTGATATTAATTTCCATATAGAAATACACCCAGCATTATTATCCCCTAAATTCAGAGATTATTTGAGTAATCAGCTAGCCGATGGACTACTTCATGTTGAAGCAGGGATACAGAGTTTAAACGATGATGTATTGAGCTGTTGTTCAAGATCAGGGAATGCCTCTAAATCTCTGGAGGGATTGATATTTCTAAAGAGTTTGAATAAATTTGAGGTTCATGCAGATTTAATTGTCGGTTTACCAAAATATAGCTATAATAATTTGTTAAGTGATACAATTCAATTAATCTCTACTGGAGTAGATGAAGTGCAAATTGAATTATTAAAATTATTGCCGGGTACTTATTTTAGGAATAATGCTAAAAAGTATGATATAAGATACTCTCCTATCCCACCATATGAAGTGCTACAAACACAGGATATATCTTTTGCCGAAT
>CAZYQA010000270.1:0-3763 GCA_964649555.1 uncultured Muribaculaceae bacterium | reverse complement strand
ACATTTTTGAATTTTATTTGCAATATCAATTATCGTATTGTCAGTATTAATATTTATTTTTTATTTGAGCATCTTAGCTGAAATAAAATTTGTAAAAATAAAAATATGCTAGCGCAAACAATAAATAGCGATAGTAAAGTAGATGTAATAAAATTTTCTTTTTCATAGCAATTTACTTTAAAGTTTAACATATTCCAAAATTATGATAAATAATTCTTTAAACAAAAGATAAGTATTCTCTTTTATTGAAAAATGATTGGAATGTAATTCTAGCATGTTTACATAGTAGGTAACATATAAGAACCATATTATTTTATCGTAAGCCTCCTGTAAAGTACGCATGACTTATAATTTATATATTTAGGCGTCTTAGACCTTTTAGTCCGAGGCTTGCTAGAATATTATCTCAACGATCATAACTGGAACGCCTAACTTTGTCTGGAAGATAAGTTTAGACCCAAAAAGATTTAACTTTGACTTGTTAGTAATTATCGCCAACGTCGATTTTACGAAAATTAAGTATTCCATAATGAGATGTTTGTAAAAAAGGACGACGTCGCTATAGCTTTTTAATTAGGTGTAAACACAAAAGCAAAATAAAGATCAGCCCTATTTTATCATGTATTTCAATCAGATTAAAGGGTAGTATTATTGAAATATTTAAGAGAGTAAATACACAAGAAAGGGTTGCTGAGATTATACTTCTATTTTCAAGCCTTTTTTTTAGCAAATTAGAATACCATCTTTTGTGAAGAATTGCATGATATAGACACAAAAGTGCAAATAAAATAGAAGATATTATGTGGATAGATCGCCATTGATCGTATAGCAACCCTAGTGATGTATTGTATATTTTTGTAAGCCCTTCGGCATTTGTAATATGGTAGCGAATTTGTATAAATATTCCCGAAAAGCAAGTGATAAAGCCAGTGAGTAATAAAATATAGTTTATCAGACCTCTCTTTAGTTTCTTTTTCATTTTTTAGGGCAAAAGTATTTACAACAGCTATTGAGATCCATTAACAAATGTTAAAAAATCACATCCTATTCCTAATCCGGCTTAGGGATACGTTGGTAATACCTAAATAGGAAGCGATATAGTGTTGCGGAACGCGTTTTATGATGTGAGGATGTTCCTGTAAAAGCTCTTTATATCTCTGCTCTGGGGAGTTCTTTATTCTTGACAAAAAGAGTTCAATATAATTTTGAAAACGTTGAGTCAATATATTAAGCAATTCCCGTTGTAGCTCCCGCGAAGATTCCACTACTGTGTCGAAATCATTTTTGGCAATCATAACAATCTCTGTTTGCTCTATACTCTCTATGGAAAACAAACTTGGTGTTGAGCTGAAAAAGCTATTCATAGAGGAAACTACCTGCCCTTCAAAAAAGAATTGCACTGTTATATCTTTACCATCATTATTAAACCATAGCCTTAATGCCCCTTTTTTGATATAAAAAAGAGTTTTAGAGACATCACCCTCCTTTAAAAGAATTGTTTTAGAAGGGATACATCTCTTCTCTCTATTAATAATTAATTTATCTATATGAAAAAATTCCCTCATCATCTTTGCAAGATAAGAATTAAACTTTGAACCTGAGCAAAATAATAGCTATAACAGCAGTTAAAATTTCAGAAACAGGCACAGCAAGCCAAGCTCCATTATCACCTATCATCTGGGGTAAAAAATAGAAGCACAGGACAATAAACACAAATCCTCTTAAAATTGTAATTCCAATAGCATATTCAATTTTTTCTATACTTTGACAATAGCCCACTATCACAATGTTTATAGCAAAAGGGATAAATCCAACAGCAAACAGGGGTAACCCGGCACTTGCTATTTTATGTACATGACCGCTGTTATCACCAATAAACATTGATACTATCTGAGAGCTTAAACAAACTGTACCTAGTGTTAAGAGAGAGCCACATATCAGAGCAGTTTTAAGGGCTACAAATAGGCTCTGCTTAATTCTTATACTACTCCCAATACCATAATTGAAACTGATAATGGGTTGAGCGGATTGAGCAATAGAGGTGTATAGCATAAAGACAATTGGAAAGAAATAGCAAGCAATACTAAATCCTGCAACGCCATCCTCTCCCATATAGCTCATAAACACATAATTGCCACATAGCAACATTATCCCAATGGCCATCTCTCCCATAAATGAAGAGAACCCAAGTTTACACATATACCATACATTCCTAAAGAATAGCATAATACTGTTTTTAGATATCTTAATAGCTACAATATGAATATTGGTTGATCTTCTTAGAAGATATATCACCATCAAAATCACCCCCACTAAAGTACCTATTCCTGTAGCTACCGCTGCCCCGAACATACCCCATTTAGCCACAAATATGAATAAGTAATCCAAAAGAATATTCACTCCGGCAGCCACCATTGAGCAAAACATCGCATAATTTGGAGCACCATTAAGGCGAACAAAAAATCCACACGCCGAGATTAATGAATAACCTATCAGAAAAGGGACAAATCCATATAAATAATCAAGCGCAAGAGGCTCTAATCTTGGTGAACATCCAAATAAATCTAACAAATCGTGAGGAAATATCAACACAAATATTGCGACTAATGTCATTACTATAGCAGTTGCAGCAATAGATTGAGAAACATTTATTCTTGCAACTTTTATTTTTCCTGAAGATAGATGAATTGAAGCAACAACAGATGCTCCCATACCAAACATAAGCCCAAGCCCGGTAGCAAACAGAAATAGAGGCGCAGTAATATTTACAGCAGCCAAAGCATCACTACCTAATCCCCTACCTACAAATATCCCGTCTGTGATTGTAAATAGTGCTGTAAACAACATCCCCATCAATGTGGGATATAACATTTTACGAAATAATTGTGATATATCCTGTTTCCCAAAATCGATACTATCTCTAAGCTCCATACTATTATTTTTTTTGAGGTGCAAAAATAGCTTGTTAGAATCTGCCCCCACTTAACATAGGGTAATTAATTTAATAATTATCTTTGTAGCATGACTAAGAAATATATAGATAAACTCTCTAAAATTTATTCAATACCTAATAAAGATATTGAGTTACTCATATCGCACATGAAACCCATAAAGCTTGCTAAGGGAGAATTTATTGTAAAAGAGGGAAAACGAAATAACAATCTATATATTGTAAAAAAAGGGGTAATAAGATCGTTTAGAAATAATGACGGAGAGGAGATAGCCCTTTGGTTTGCATCGGAAGGGGAGGTTGTAATTCAAGTGTGGGGATATTGCAAGGGGGCAACCTCAGAGGAAAATCTTGAATGTGAAACGGATTGCGAATTATATTATATCTCTAAAGACGAGATAGATAATTTATGCAACACATCTTTAATATTTTCTAATATGGTAAGAACAATTTTTGAGAGCCACTCTATGATAATGGAGGAGTTTCTTATCTTTTTTGCAGATAATAAAAGTGCAGAAGAGAGATATTTAGCAATGATAAAGCGACACCCTGATATATTTAGCCAAGTATCGCTTAAAAAACTTGCTTCGTTCCTTTATATCACACCCCAATCACTTAGTAGAATAAGGGCACGGCTTAGAAAACTATAATGGCAAACCATAAGTTTTCTTCACTTGCTCCATCACAAACATACTTTGTATAGACCCAAGCGATTCAATACTTCCTAAAACATTAATAATAAAATTCCTATAATATTTCATATCGGGTACATAGATATGGAGAAGGTAATCAAATTCTCCTGAAATATTAAAA
>CAZYQA010000269.1:0-3780 GCA_964649555.1 uncultured Muribaculaceae bacterium | reverse complement strand
CAGATGTTTTAATATTTAGATTGTCGGATAGGTCTCAATTAATCTATTTGATTTTTTGTGGATTTGTCTCCTTTGCTTTTATATCAATCTTTCTAATTAAAATAAATGTTTCCGTTAAAGCATCTGCACAGGTTAAACCCAGAAGCGATAAAATTACCCTATTAGCTACAACTTCGGGGACACTATTTTCTCCTGATCTCTCTATTAATATGCATATTAATGTAGGAGATACTATCGGGATAATCAATTCAACAAAAGATCTTACTTCACTCTCTACATATAAAAAGAGAGTAGAGGAACTAGACTTATTCATTACTGATATAGATTTAATATTAAAAAGTGGTAAGTCGAGGCCTCTAACAAGTAACTATAGAGCACTTTATAATAAATTTTCAGCTCGTTATAATACACTCAATCTGAATGTTAAGTATTTAGAAAAAGATTTTTCAAGGAATAAAATGCTCTATGAGCAGAGAGTCATAGCCCTTGCTGAGTTTGAAAAACAATCGGCTGAATATGAGAGAGCTGTATCTGAGTTGTCTTCCTTTGTAAAAGAATTTCATGCTCAGATGGAATCTGATAAGGTTACTTATGTAAACGAAATATATCAGCTCAATGATAAGATTGAGAGTCTTGAGATCCAAAAAAGCGAGTCTGTACTCATATCTTCAATCTCTGGTACAATATCTAAGCTATATGGGATCACGGATGAGTCTTATGTACATTCAGGGCAACAATTATTTGATATTTCTCCCGATGGGGAGCTAATAGCTGAGTGCTCCGTACTTGCAAAGGATATTGGTTATATACAAAAATCTCAACCTGTGAGGATTCAACTGGATGCGTATAATTATAACCAGTGGGGCGTGATTACAGGAAGTGTTGATGAGATTTATAATGATGTGATAGTAGATGAAGCGCAATCACGCGCATATTTTAGAGTTAATTGTAATTTGAACTCTACAAAGTTATTTTTAAAAAATGGCTATGAGGGAGATGTGAAAAAAGGGATGTCTGCGCAGGTACTATTTATCGTTGCTAAAAGATCTCTCGCGAATTTACTATATGATAAGATTGATAACTGGCTAAACCCAAACGCAAATAAAGTATGAAGAAAAATATTGAGATAAAACAGCATGATATGACAGATTGTGGAGCAGCATGCTTAGCTTCTATTGCCTCATATTATAATCTTGAGCTTCCTATTTCACGCATAAGGCAATTAGCCTCGACAGACCAAAAGGGTACCAATATTTTGGGGCTTATAGAGGCAGCTGATAAATTGGGATTTACTGCAAAAGGTGTGAAATCGCTGAACGAAGATGGCACTAAAAATATAAACCCACTATATAAAATACCTAAGCCCTCTATTGCTCATATTTTAGTGGATGGTAAATTATTACATTATGTAGTAATATATGAGGTGAAAGAGGATAAAATTAAGATAATGGATCCTGCTTTTGGAAAGGTGGAAGAGAAGCCATTAAAAGATTTTGTAGATGAGTGGACAGGGATTCTTGTCTTATTGCTCCCTAAAGAAGATTTCAAAGAGGGTAATGAGAAGGTATCTATTTGGAGAAGGTTTTTATTTTTGATTAAGCCTCATAAAAGTATTGTTATTCAGTCTATTGTGGGGGCACTCATTTATACATTACTTGGGTTGTCAACTTCTATCTATGTTCAAAAAATTGTAGATATTATTATCCCTGAGGGAAATGGGAACTTGCTCAATTTATTGAGTGTAATAATGTTCTTTATCCTCATATTCTCTGTGGTAATCAATTACCTGAAAACAATCTTTATGCTCAAAACAGGTATGCAGATAGATGTAAAATTAATTTTGGGATATTATAAGCATTTGCTTAGCCTGCCTCAAAGTTTCTTTGATAATATGAGATCGGGAGAGATTATATCAAGGATAAATGATGCAGTAAAAATCAGGACATTCATTAATGAAACATTGGTTACTCTTGCCGTAAATATCTTTACTATATTATGTGCATTTGGCCTTATGTTTACATATTATTGGAAGCTGGCGATGGTTATTTTGCTAATAATTCCCCTTTATTCAATTATATATATTCTGTATAATAAGTCAAATAAATTTATACAACGTAAGCTAATGGAGAAGGGTGCTGCATTGCAAGCGCAACTTGTTGAATCCATTAATACTGCCGGGACAATAAAGCGGTTTGCACTTGAAGATTATGCAAATCATAAAACAGAGAAAAGTTTTGTGGTTTTTATGAAGCAAGCATATAAATCTGCAATTTATAGTGTTATTTCTTCCACCGCATCAGAATCTATCTCTAAGGCTTTTACTATTATCTTGCTTTGGCTCGGGACTTCATTTGTTCTCAAAAATTATATTACTGCAGGTGAGTTGCTATCATTTTATGCCCTAATTGGGTATTTTATCTCACCCCTTGGCTCACTCATATCTATCAACAGAACTTTCCAAGATGCAAATATTGCAGCAGATAGATTATTTGAGATTATGGATTTAGAGAGTGAGAATGTAGATAATAAAATAGATATTACTGCTGAGCAGTGTGGTGATATTACATTTGAAAATGTTTCATTTAGATATGGGTCAAGAGTAGATGTATTCGATAAATTCAACATAAAGTTTAAGAGGGGTGAGATAAGTGCGATAGTAGGGGAGAGTGGATCTGGCAAGACAACTCTTGCATCGTTGCTGCAGAATCTTTATCCACTCAGCAACGGACAAATTTTTATTGGAGATATAGATATTAAGCATATTTCCAATATAAGTTTAAGGAATATGGTGTGTGTAGTGCCCCAGAAGATTGATTTATTTGAGGGGACAATATCTCACAATGTTGCGCTGGATGATTTGGCTCCAGATAATTTAGCCGTAATAAACGCTTGTAAGGAGGTGGGGCTGCTCCCTTTTATTGAGAAGCTCCCAATGGGGTTTAATACTAATATAGGTGAGAATGGTGTTCAACTTTCGGGTGGGCAAAGACAGAGGCTTGCAATAGCTAGGGCAATATATAGAGATTCCTCAATTATGATTTTAGACGAAGCCACTTCTGCTTTAGATTCCGAATCGGAACTGCTTATTAAGAGTGTTGTAAATAGAATGAAAGAGAGGGGAAAAACCATATTAATTATTGCACATAGATTAGGTACCATTATGAATGCCGATAAAATATTTGTTTTGAAAGATGGACAACTAGTAGAGGAGGGGAAACATGAAGAGTTGATAAAGATGGATAATGGGGTATATTATAGTTTTTGGAGAAATCAAACGGGGTTTTAATATAATTCTTTAATTATGAGAATATTTGCAATTTTAGATAAGATGAGCCTATTCAATAAACTTGTGGTTGATAAGAAGACCGGCTCGCCGGATGAATTTGCCAAGCGATTGGGCATTAGCAGAACGGCAATTTATGATATAATAAGTGAATTACGCTCATACGGTGTGATAGTAAAATATTCACGAACTCTTAATACTTTTTATTATGACAATTATGTTTCTCTTGAAGTTAGCTTTAAAGTGAAGCATTTTGATTGCGGTTATTCCGAATTAAATTATTGCGAAATGAAAAAAGTGAGTGGAGGAGAGAAAATAATTGCTTCCGTACTTTTTAGCGGACGGAAGGATACTATTTTTGCAATACAATAGATAAAAAATGCGCGTTATTATCTAAATTTTATTAATTTTAAAAACTTTTTAATTATGAGAAAATTAGATGTTTCCACTTATGGAGTGGAAGAGATGAGACAACAGGATTTGAAACAAGTTAATTG
>CAZYQA010000268.1:0-3801 GCA_964649555.1 uncultured Muribaculaceae bacterium | reverse complement strand
AGATTTAGAAATTGAACCACATAGAGAAAGCCATATTCAGACACGAGATATGTTTATCTTTTCGACCTATACAGGTATAGCGTACATAGATGTAGTAAGTATTACGAAAGAAAATATTGTTATAGATGATAGTGGCGATAAATGGTTAAAGTTCAATCGTAAGAAGAATGGTATGCTTTGTAGAGTTAAACTTTTACCTGAAGCAATAGAAATCATTAATAAATATTTTGACGAATATAGAGATACCATATTTCCAATGAGAAAATATGCTACTGTTGGTAGTCATCTTCGTAGTTTTAAGGTAATATTAGGGATAAAAGGTGATTTTTCGTATCATGTTGCCAGACATACTTTCAGTTCATTAATTACCTTAGAGCAAGGAGTTCCAATAGAAACAGTAAACAAAATGCTTGGGCATAGCAATATAAGAACAACACAAGTTTATGCTCGTGTAACTCCTAAAAAATTATTTGAGGATATGGATATTTTTATTGATTATACAAAGGATTTAGAATTAGTATTATGAGAAGTACATTCAAGATATTATTTTACATAGATAAAAGAGAAGTAAGGCGAAATGAAGATGGTACGACAGCTGTATTATGTCGTATAACTATTGATGGTAAAGCAGCAGCAATAAATACTGGTTGTAATGTAAAACCAGAAGAATGGGATTCTACAAAAGATAATAGAAAATTACAATATTTTCGTGAAAATGTAGAATTGCGTTATGCTAAATTATTAGCGTCTAATGGAGTTGTAAGTGCAGATTTGCTTAAAAATGAAATAAGTGGTGTTAATGCACTACCAGAGCATTTATTACAAGGTGGTGAAGATGAATTAGAAAGATTGCGTTTACGCTCAATTGAAATTAATTCTAAATCAACTCATCGTGAATCTAATAACTCTCAACGCAGTTTAAGGGAATATTTAGCTACACGAGGTCTGAGAGATATTCATTTTCGTGATATTACAGAAGAATTTGCTGAATCTTATAGACTTTTTCTAAAAGCTACAAAAGTTTATAAGAATGCACAGGTGAATGTTTGTTTGAAATGGCTAAATAGACTAATTTATATTGCTGTAGATAGAGAGATTCTTAAATTTAATCCTTTATACAATGTGCAATACGAGAAACGAGACCCACCTAAATTAAAGCATATAACAAGAGAACAACTCAGAAAAATTATGAGTACTCCTTTAGCTGATGAATTTCCAGAGCTTGCAAGACGAATGTTTATCTTTTGTTCTTTTTGTGGATTATCGTACGCAGATATGCAGAATTTATATCCTAGTGATGTGGGTACAACATCAGAGGGTAGGAAGTATATTCGTTCTAAAAGAATAAAAACAAAAGAAGAAGCATTTATACCTCTACATCCTATTGCTGAAAAAATTATGTCTTTGTATAATGTTGATGATGATTCAAAACCTATATTTCCTCATAAGAATAGAGATTCTATTTGTAGGGAAATACATGAATTAGGTATAATCGCAGGAATTAAAGAGAACCTTTCTCCGCATCAAGCAAGACATTGCTTTGGAACTCAGCTTATTAGTGCTGGAGTGCCAATGGAAAGTGTGAGTAAAATGCTTGGTCATGCAAATATTTCAAGCACTCAGGTTTATGCAAAGATTACAGATGATAAGATTTCCAAGGATATGGATATGCTTATAGAAAAGAGAAAACAACAACAAATTTAATAAATCAAGAAATTATGAAACGTAGTAAAATAGAAATAAGTTTAGCAGGTGTAGTCATTGAAGACACTAATCTACCTGTACTAATGACAGCAAGTGAAATCGCTGAAATGTTTGGAGTGTTTGTAGCCACTATCAATAGTAATATCCGTAGTCTTTCTAAATCTCAAATAGTAGATTTAGAAGAGGTTATGATAGAGCATAAATTTGGCGATGGTCGCTCCGTTGAACTTTATAAGTTAGAAATGATAATTGCTTTAGCTGGTAGAATAGCATCACCACAGGCAAGAATGTTTCGTAAACGGGTCGCTAAACGAGTGGTTCATGAGGAGAACACAAAGGTTCAGCCAATATATTTTAGCTTGAATGCTCAAAGTAAATCAGCTAGAACTATACTAAACTAAGAAATATCATAAAATTATTGTGTGGCACTATTGGCACTTTTGGCATTTTGAAGAGCAAAGTGCCAATAATGCCAATAGTGCAATTGTTTATAAATAAAGGTCGCATTTTCTGCACTTTCTACATTTTGGACTTTAAAATGCAGATAATGCAGAAAGTGCGACTATGCTTTTTACAATTTTACTTGACTTGTACTGAAATAGCTTTACAATAACAATTAAAAATAAAGTTATGATAGAAAGAAAAAATTACTCAGAAGAATTTAAAAAGAGAGTAGCAAAAAGCTATTTAACTAGTACTAAATCCTTAGGTGAGCTTAGTAACGAATTTAAAGTTTCCAAGCCAATAATTAGCATTTGGTCTCAGAAATACAAAAATGATTTTCTTCCAGAGAGTCGTATTTGTAATAAAGTTAGTACCTTTAAATCAGTAATAAATAAAGAAGGTCTAATGAAAGCAAAAAAATTAACTTCAGAAGAAATGGCAGAACGTATTTTAAAGCTAGAGCAGGAGCTAAAGCAAGAAAAAATGCACCGTCAAGTTCTTGATACGATGATTGATATTGCAGAACGAGATCTCAATATCTCCATAAGAAAAAAAGCTGGAGCCAGACAGTCAAAATAAGCAAAGAGTTCTATCCTCACTATAGTATAGATTCTCTATGTGGGCTGTTTGGCTATACAAGACAAGCTTACTATGATAGTTTTAAAAATAAAACTACTAAGTTATTTCAATCCGATATAATATTGAGTATGGTAAATAACATCCGTCGTGATATGCCAAGGATTGGTTCTAATAAGTTATATATAAAACTATCACCTCAATTAAAATCCCAAAATATTAAAATAGGAAGGGATGCATTTGCACTATTATTATCTGATAATAATTTATTAGTAAGGCGTAAACGAAGTAAATGTAGGACGACATTTTCGCAACATAGATTTTTCAAATATCCGAATCTCATTAAAGATTTTATTCCAACAGCTCCAAATCAATTATGGGTTAGTGATATTACTTATATATCTATAGGAAATGGATTCATTTATTTATCCCTGATAACAGATGCCTTTTCACATAAAATAGTTGGATGGGATTTAGCACAGGATTTAGGAGCTGGTAATGCCCTTAAAGCCTTAAAAATGGCTTTAAGAACATTACCACCTGATGCGAATTTAATCCATCATTCTGATAGAGGAGTTCAGTATTGTAGTAATGAATATGTTTCTATATTATTAAAACATAATGTGTTAATTAGCATGACAGAGAGTGGAGATCCATTAGAAAATGCTATTGCAGAAAGAATAAATGGTATTCTAAAATCTGAATGGATATATACTAAGAATTTTCAATCATTTTCTGATGCAAATAACTATATAAAGCATATTATTACATTATATAATACAGAAAGACCACATCAAAGTATTAGTTTCCTAACGCCAAATGAAGTACCTAACAACTATGATTTTAATAAAAAAAACATTTATGTAAAACCAGAGCGTAAATGGAAAAATTACTATTCTAATAATAAAGATTTTGTAGAATCTACAAGAATAAGTAATTTTGATGGTGCAAATACACAATCATACTAATGGCTTCATACTATTAAAAAATGTAAAGCTATGTTAGTGTTTACTTTCGAATCTTTCATTGCTGTAAAGCTATTTCAGTATAATGTCAAAGAACTGTAAAGACTATTCA
>CAZYQA010000267.1:0-3808 GCA_964649555.1 uncultured Muribaculaceae bacterium | reverse complement strand
GCAGGAATTTGAGTATAGATGTACTTGTAAATGAGGCTAAATCTATTGCTGCTAAGGGAATTAAAGAGATTGTGCTTACTGGAGTAAACACTGGCGATTTTGGCCGTACAACAGGTGAGAAATTTTTGGATCTATTAAAAGCACTGAATGAGGTTGATGGAATTGAGAGGTATAGAATCTCTTCTATTGAGCCAAATTTACTTAGTGAGGAAATTATAAAGTGGATAGCAAAAGATACAAAATTCCAACCCCATTTTCATATCCCTTTGCAATCAGGATCTGATGCTATATTAGCACTTATGAAGAGAAGATATAACACAACTCAATTTAGAGATAAAATTGAGATGGTGCGCTCTATTATGGGGGATGTTTTCTTTGGTATTGATGTAATTGTTGGCTTCCCAGGTGAAACAGATGAAGAATTTAATAACACTTATAATTTCTTAAAGGATGTTATTAAGCCTGCTTTTATTCATGTTTTCCCTTATTCTCGTAGAGCTAATACGCCTGCTGCTGAGATGGAAAATCAAGTGAATGAAAACACTAAAAAAGATAGAGTTGATGCTTTGACAAAATTATCGGATGAGCTTCATTCTGATTATTGTAAAAGATATGATGGTACTGAACAAGCTGTATTATATGAATCAACTCTAAAAGGGGGAAAAATGTATGGCTATACAGGAAATTATATCAGGGTAGAAAAGCCTTACGATAAAACCTCAATAGGAAATATTATAAAACTTAACTTGTAACCAAAATATACTTATGAAGCTATTATTTAGTATTTTATCTTTTTTAATTGTCCCTTATTTATCTATGGCACAATCAATTTATCCAACACCACAAAATGCAAAAATATCTGCAAACACAAAAGTTTCATTGCAAAATGGAATAAAATTGATAGATAAAGATTCCGACAAAGATGCTCTTTCCATCTTAGAGGCATTGTTGCCGATAAATAATAAATCGAAAGTGGCGTTGGTGATTGGAGAAGAGGGTGTTAGTGCTCCTAAAAATATTGAAATACCACAGGTGTCTGGTGCTTATTATTTGAAAGTTTCTCCAAAAGAGATTATTATCAAAGGGTATGATGACAGAGGTACTTTTTATGCCGTTCAAACATTAAGACAACTTATCAATGATAATTCAATTCCTGAGTGTGAAATTTTGGATTTTCCACAAGTGAAATTCAGAGGTGCGGTTGAAGGTTTTTATGGTAAACCATGGAGTCATAGAGATAGATTAGCTCAGTTTAAGTTTTATGGTGAAAATAAGATGAATACATATATTTATGGTCCAAAAGATGATCCATATCATTGTAGCTTAGTGAGAGATGGAAAGGGGGGATGGAGAGCGCCATATCCAAAAGAGCAAGCAGAGCAAATAAAAGAATTGGCTTTAACTGCTAGAGCAAATAAAGTTGATTTTGTTTGGGCAATTCACCCGGGGCAGGATATTAAATGGAACGAGGCGGATGCTCAAAATTTGATAAATAAGTTTGATCATATGTACTCTTTGGGAGTAAGATCTTTTGCTGTATTCTTTGATGATATTTCGGGAGAGGGGACAAATCCTCGCAAGCAAGCTGAATTACTAAATAAAATTAATAGAGAGTTTGTAAAAGTAAAAGGGGATGTTACACCGCTTGTATTCTGCCCTACTGAATATAACAAATCTTGGGCTAATCCTGCGCCTGATGGCTATTTGCCAATATTGGGTGAAAACTTGGATAAGGATATTGAGATAATGTGGACAGGTGATAAAGTGTGTGCAGATATTACAATGGGTACATTAAATTGGGTGAATGAGAGAATTAAACGTCCAACTTATATATGGTGGAATTATCCTGTAACAGATTATGCTAAACATGTGATGTTGCAGGGGCCTGCTAAAGGTTTGGCAAATGAAGCTACCAGTAAAGATATGAGCGGATTTGTGAGCAACCCAATGGAGAATTCCGAGGCTTCTAAAATAGCTCTATTTGGAGTGGCTGATTATACATGGAACCCTGCTAATTATAATCCTTTAATTACATGGGAGGCTGCAATCAAAGCTATTATGCCTAATATTAGTGATGCTTATAGAGCGTTTGCTATTCATACTTCTCAAATAGATTTTAATGCTCATGGTTATTATATGAATGAATCGTGGGAGTCAGACTCAGCTACTATCAAGGATGATTTTAGAAAACTAGGTACTGCTGCAAATGTTATTGAGCAAGAGTGTGAGAATTCTTATTTACTTGCTGAGCTTAAACCATGGTTGAAGCAAGCTAAATTACTTGGAAAGAGGGGTGCTGATGTATTTGAGCTGATTGATATTAGTAGTAAAGGAAATAATAAAGAGATTTGGAGTGCGTATTTGGATGGTATAATGACAGAGGAGCAAAAAGGAGAGTACAATGCACATAAAGTGGGGCTTCAAGTTCTTAATCCATTTGTGGAGAATACACGTAAAGAGATTGGGGATAAATTATATGAGAATATCAGCGGTAAGCAGCTTGCTAAGATTACTCCCATAACTTCTTTCCCTAGAGTGGAAACTCTTGCTGCTATAGCTGACGGAAGTAGTTTGAGCTATTTTAATTCATTTGAGCCTCAAAAAGCAGATAGCTGGATTGGGCTTGATCTTGGAGAAGTAAAAGATATTAAAAGCGTTTATATTGAGCAAGGTAGAAATGAGGGTGATAGCTATTATATGAAGAGTGGTATCTTAGAGGGCTCTGTTGATGGTAATAATTGGGTGAAATTGATGGAAGTACCTGACAAATCTTACACAATTAAATGCTCAAATATACCATCTCCAATTAGATATATAAGATTAAAAGCAGCAAGCAACAATAATACAAAAAGCAGATTGGCTATCAGAAGATTTGAAGTGGGTATGATGGCTAATGTACCATCTATATATTCAAATATTACAAGATTACAGAGTGCTCAATTAGTTTCAAAAGATAATTTCGTATCTATTTCACCAATATTAGAGGTGGTGAAAGTTGCACCTAAAGAGTATTTTGGTATTGAGTTTCCTGCTGAAATAACTATCGAGAGTGCCAATATTGATTTGAATAACCCGGTTGAGGTTGAATACTCTTTAGACGGAAAAGTTTGGACAAATAAATCTGATAAAGTTCGTTTTGTAAGGTATATAAATAATACTCAAAAGCCTGTTGAGATAAATATTAAAAAGTTTGAAATAACATCTGCTAAAGGATCTAATAATTTATATCTAAAAGCATTCGATGGCAACCTTTCTACCAGTTTATTTATATATGGTGCTCAAAAATTCCCTATTGAAAAGGTTGGAAAAGTAGTGATACTTACATCTAAACAATCAAAAGGAATCGTAAATGCTATACTTAAAGATGGCTCTATTAAAGAGCTAGGAATGATTGATAGCGCATACTCAGAGTTTGAAATCCCTGCCCAAGCAACTGCTTTGGAATTGGTTGGGGAGATTGAGGTGTTTGAGGTTATTTGATATAATTATTGCTTTTGCAACGGCTGTAAAATTTACCGCTGTAAAAGTTCGATTATATGTTCTTAATTCGTAAAGAAAGGTCTAAAATATGGGTGAATTTATGAGAAGTTCATCCATATTTACATTTTCAACTGGTTACAATTTGTAACCAGTTATAGAAAATACCACTTTTCCTCCTCATCGTCCTAAATTGTACGAATTTTCTTTTGCTCAAAAAGTTATATTGTATTTTCTTGCTTCATAATTATATATCTTGTTTTTACAACAAATTAAGGGTATTATATAAATATTATCTCTTTCGCTTATTATTTTTTATGATAATTTTTTT
>CAZYQA010000266.1:0-3814 GCA_964649555.1 uncultured Muribaculaceae bacterium | reverse complement strand
ATCTTTAAGACTATTATAATAGGATATTATGCTCCAATAGTTATTGAAACACTCTTCTCTAAGTTCTTTATTTCTAAATATATCAACTCTTGCAACAAGTAAATTTGACAATATTCTAAGTTGAGTATCTACTGCGGTCTTACCTGTTGGCATAAAACCAATATATTTACGTTTACTATCAACTGACTCTCGTGCAAAGAACGAATCATCATAACTTAATCCTGATGGTGGGAATATATTAACACTTCTATTACCATATAATTGACTAATTTGATGTGTCGTGTTTCGTGTCGTAGCAGTAGATGCAAGTATCTTAGGCTTTCGTCCGTTCTTTGTGCACAACATCTCAACAACGCTCTCAAACATAGCAGTAATACTTCCCAAAGCACCACTCAATAGATGTAATTCGTCTTGTATGATCAAATCAGGTGACAGTCCTTTATTTGAAAGACTATTAAAGAATCTATGCCCATCTTCTTTCCATGCCAACATAGCAAATTTATCTACCGTGGCAAAAAGAAGTGTTGGAGGCTCATTATAAAGCATCTCATCAACTACTTGAATAGGCAACCGTTTACTAAATGCGCATTTGCTATTTGGGCACTTAATGTAGAAACTTTTACGTTTAGGGCTATACTGAAATGCGTCAATATTCCAGTTGCCATCATCATATTTATTGACTAATTTAGCACCACACCAAGGACAAGAACTGACTTGAAAAGTATTCTTATTGTCAGGTTCTCCTTTACTGCCTTTTGATGCCTCTTTGTCCAATTCTTCAAATACTTTAGATGTCTCTGCAATAGTATTTGGTGTAGAAGACTGCCCAACCCATAATCCTATGATTATAGGCTCTGACTTTAACTCAGGCTCAAAGTTTCTACGCAAAAACTCCAATGATGCAATAAGACGTGATGCTCTTTCGAATTGTTGTGCTGTGAGAAGTCTTAATGTATATCTCATTATAACAGAAGTACCCTCATAACCTTCTGTATTTGAAAGCCTACGCCATATTATCGTAAATGCAGCAACAGCCAAATACGCCTCGGTCTTACCTCCGCCTGTTGGAAACCAAATTAAGTCAACTACCTTATTTCTCTCCGCTGATTCATCTTCTGTTATCGATTTAATATTCAAAAGCAAAAAAGCCAGCTGAAAGGGTCTGTAAGCAGGTTTGATTTTTGTATAACTTTCGAAAAATGACAGGTCTGTATACGGCACATCTAAATTGCTGTAATCTGATAACAGTTTTTCTCTTTTTGCAAATGCTTCATCATTAGAAACAATAATTTGCATCAACATAGCTGTATTTGCCAATGAAAAGGCTCTAAATACCTTATCATCGTTCAAACACTCAATATTTGAATATAATCTATCTAAGTTATACTTTAAATTCTTTACAATTTGTCTTGCAGTCTCAGCATACTCATTGTCAATATCATTAGCCTCTTGTACCTGTTCCTCGACCCATTTGCCATATAAGTCAACAAACAACCTTAGGTTTGATATGGTTTCCTCTTTATCTGCTTTAAAATGGCTTAGAGAGTATATATCTAAACATTTATTTAGTTGCTCAAACTCCTCTTTTGATTGAAAATCATCTTCAATAAACTTATTCTTAACATCACGTACTTGATACTCTGGGAAAAATGTTGTTTTTACACTTTTGGGAGACGTTTCAGAACTTACATCCCATATTGCAGAACAGTTATGACCAATGGCATAACTTCTAACATTTCGATATATAAAGTTCAATGTATTAGCCTCATCGTCAATAGGATTTAATTCTTCACGACTTCTATAAGGTAATATTCCATCACTACAAACATTTATTTCAGTCTGAAAAAATGCTTTTCGGTTTAATTCATTGGTCTGACTTGTATAACGATTGTTAGCCTGTTTTGTAGAGGTATTAGCCAACAGAACTTTAAAATATGTATTACCCTTATAGTTATATTTTTTTGTAAATACCGTAGCTGTAATTGTATGAGATTTAGATATCTCCTCTGAGTATATTTCTATACCTTTTTTTGCACTATCATTTAAAGGCAACACAACTTTACGACTTATTTGTTTGCGTTTCCACACACGAGCTCCATATAGCTTCTGAACTAAAGGAAAGAAATATTTTGCAGGAGAGTCTATGTAACTATCACTTTTGCGAAACTCGTACAAACGAGCATAATCACCCGTTCCGACACCTTTTCTCTCTCCTTTCAACTCTCTTGATATATACATATAGCCATTGTCATATACCAACTCCTCCTTGAGAGGAAATGCAGGATTATTTACAAGGTGATAATAACCTTCTTCTGTAATGGCGATTTTAATGTCTACCTGTTTAGGCATATAATATAAACCAAAGGATATTTCCGCCTCAACCTCTTTTATTTCGGAACTAACACAAAATGTAATTCCACACGATGAAGGGAAAAAATTATTTTGTCCAATTTGGATACTGTTATCCTCATTTGGTTCCTTATCTTTTTCTTCATTGTCACTATTAACATCAATATCTATTTCATTACTTAGCTCCTCTGTTTGTTCGTCATTGCCATCTTCATCATTTTCTATATCTTCCGTAAGACTTTTTTCTGGGAATAAATTGCCTGTGTAATATCTTACTAAAGGATAATCAGACACAACCTCTTCTGCTGTATCATTTAATCCCCATAATTCATTTTCTGCTCCTGCTCCTAATAGGCTGTGTTTTACTCTATCTGCAAAACTATCACGAGCTTTACTATTATTCTGTTTCATCTTGAATATATGTTATATTCTTAATTATTCGCAGTGGAGCATTACTATCTGCAATACCCTTACGAACACTATCATCTAACTTACTTAGGGTTTGTCCTATAACCGTCCCCTCGCTTTGAATGTATGCAGCAATATCATCACTTAAATCTCTACCCAAACTAATCATTATACCTCTATATGCTCTTCGTTTAGCCATAATATCAGCATAGCGATCATTGAAGTCTGGATTGTCAATTGTTTTAGCAATAGCTTTCAAGCTACGTTTCCCTGCTGGAAATTTTGTATTACTATCAATATCTAACCATCTATCAATAGTAGAATAGTTTTTAATACCTGTCAATCCATTCGCACATAGCCTATCGTAAAGAGCCTCTGTGTCAAGACCTATATTTGTCTTATACTCATTCAAATATGTTTTCCATAGAACAGAAACCTCCTCTATCGCACGAAACACTCCTTGAGCATCATTTTCAAGAGCAATCTCCCATAGTTTGTCTTTATTTGAGTTTTCATAAACCCTGACACTATCCCCAATACGAAGTTTGTCGGCTGTTACTATCTTTTGAGAATTTTGTTCATTAAGTAATACAGACTTACTACTATCAATATCTGAGCATCCTCCATCTTCAAACTTAATTCGACACACAATATGCGAAACCTCTCCTCTATATTGCCGATATAGCTCCTCTTTGGGGTCTTCGTCTGTAACTCCATATAGCCTCAACATCATTTCATCAATGCTCTCACTTGTTTCATCGGCACTATATTTCACCCCTGATAATAGAAGCCTATCACTACTTATAAGTTCGTTCTCAATACCAGTCTCATATTTTGCTTTAACCATCTTAAAGTAATGCTCTTCGTGAGGGTATAATATAAATATAGGCTGAAATGATGTAGATAGATAACAATCATTAAAATGTGACATTCCATATAATGAAAAGAAACACATTTTAGAATTTCTAATTTTCAGCTTTGCCAATTGCGAATATAATAATAGATTATAACTCCATAGAGTTGTTTCTACCACAATATCATCATAATGATCTTTAGG
>CAZYQA010000265.1:0-3851 GCA_964649555.1 uncultured Muribaculaceae bacterium | reverse complement strand
ATTTTACGTGCGCTTAAATACGAAACAGTAAATTTATTATGGAAATAAAGAAATCACCAAAAGCAAATTTAGAAGACAAAAAACTATTATTCAGAGAGATTGGTCTATTAATCGCTTTGGGTTTAGTGCTTGCAGCTTTTAATTACAGCACACAAGAGAAAGCAGCAGCTAGCTTTGAAGCGGAGACACAAGTTGTAATTGAAGAGGAACAAATTCCAATCACACAAGAAACCCCTCCTCCTCCACCAGAAGTACCAAAAGAGCCTGTTGTATCAGATATTATTGATATCGTTGATGACGACGTTAAGGTAGAAGACAACTTATTATTCACAACAGAGGATGATAAAAATTTAGGTGTAGAAATTATTGAGTATAAAGCTGCAGCTAAAGAGGAAGAAGAAATCGAGGAAGAGGTAATTCCATTTGCAATTGTAGAGGATAAGCCAAAATTCCAAGGTGGAGACCAAAACGACTTTACAAAATGGGTATTCAAAAATATCGTATATCCTGAAATAGCAAAAGAGAATGGTGTTGCTGGTCGTGTAACATTACAATTTACTGTAGAAACAGATGGTAGTGTTAAAAACGTTAAAGTTCTTAGGGGTGTAGACTCTTCTCTAGATAAAGAAGCAGTAAGAGTTGTATCAAGCTCTCCTAAATGGACTCCGGGTAAACAAAGAGGTAAAGCTGTAAAAGTTCAGTTTACATTCCCGGTTATTTTCCAATTGAGATAATCAATTATATCGAAATAATAAACTAAAAATCAAGCCTTCAATAAAATGATGGCTTGATTTTTGTTTTTAAAATAACATCTCATGAGAACTTTATTTAATTATTTATGTGTGCGCTTAAATACATTAAATAAAATATTATGAAAGCAAAAAAAACTTCAAAAGCCAATTTAGAGAATAAAAAATTATTCTTTAAGGAGATTGGTCTGCTACTATCAATTATGCTAATTACATTGGCATTCAATTGGAGTACTAGTGTAAAAGCAGCATCTGCTATTGAAACCGACAATGTCATTATAATTGATGAAGATCAGATTCCCATAACACATGACATTCCTCCTCCCCCACCAGAAATACCAAAAGAGCCAATAATATCAGATATTATTGACATTGTAGATAATGATATTACAGTTGAGGATAATGTCTTATTCACTACAGAAGATGATAAAAACTTAGGAGTAAAGGTAATTGAATACAAAGCAGCACCTAAAGAAGAGAAAGAGATTGAGGAAGATGCAATTCCATTTGCTATTGTAGAGAAAAAACCTGAATTCCAAGGTGGAGATCAAAACGACTTTACAAAATGGGTATTCAAAAATATTGTATATCCAGAAATTGCTAAAGAGAATGGTATTGCTGGACGCGTAACACTTCAATTTACTGTTGAAACTGATGGAAGTGTAAAAAATGTAAAAGTTCTAAGAGGAGTAGATTCATCTCTTGACAAAGAGGCTATAAGAGTAGTATCAAACTCTCCTAAATGGACTCCTGGAGAACAGAGAGGGAAACCGGTTAAAGTACAATTCACTTTTCCCGTAATATTTCAGTTAAAATAAAGAAGAGTTAAAATAAGGCTGTACTTTTCTTAGTACAGCCTTAAAATTTAAGAATAAAGATAATTATTTCTTTAACATATTAATAACTATATCTACGGGGATCTGTTCAACAGTTTTACCTTTATATCCGGTAATTGTTTTAGCCATAAATAATGAGTTCCAAAGCGCCTCTTCTGTAGCCTCAATTGTTGCTAAGAAAAGTGCACTCATATCATCATTGTGTAGAACTTTTGGCTCATATAATTTTGTATTAGCGGATATAAGATTCTCAGGAGCTACAGATAGAGCAATAACATAATCACCGCTACCATTTGAAGCTATACCGCCAGTTTTAGCCAACCCCATCATTCCTCTTTTTGCAATTCTTTCAAGATTTCTTGAATCAACAGGAGCATTTGTAATGACAACTATCATACAAGAACCATCCACATCCTGCATAACATTCTTCTTAA
Organism: uncultured Muribaculaceae bacterium; assembly: GCA_964649555.1. Taxonomy (GTDB): domain Bacteria; phylum Bacteroidota; class Bacteroidia; order Bacteroidales; family UBA932; genus Egerieousia. Next base: position 1,832 of record CAZYQA010000265.1, on the reverse strand, counting down.
AAGAGTAATTATCAAGCTCTCTTCCTACTTGTTTACCCGCTATCTCCAATACTCCGCCATAATTACTTTGTACAATCACCCCCACAGTATATCCTCCTAAAGAAGCAGGAAGTACCCTAGAAGATGTTCCTATCCCACCTTTAAATCCAAAGCAAATAGTACCCGTACCAGCACCAACAGATCCTTGCTCAACAGCTCCTGATTTAGCATTTGCAATAGCCTCTAACACGTGCTTGGGAGTAATATAACGCTTTGATATATTGTTTAATCCTCCATCATTAGTTTCACCAACAACACCATTAACAGAAGCTATATTATCATTACCTTTTTGAGATAAAGTATAAGTAATTAGAGCATCCAAGCCAGAAGCAACATTCAAAGTATTTGTGAGTATAACAGGTGTTTCAATATTGCCCAACTCCTGCACCTGTGTAACTCCGGCAAGTTTACCAAATCCATTTCCAACATAAATAGCCGCCGGAACTTTATTTTGAAAAATATTACCCTGATGAGGAACAATTGCTGTAACACCGGTTCTAACATCATTCCCTTCAATACATGTGACATGTCCTACAGATACTCCAGGGACATCAGTGATAGCATTAAATTCTCCGGTCTTAAAAATACCTGTTTTGACTCCATGTTCTCTAAGAGTTTTCTGAGAATAAGAAATAGTAGCAACTGAAGAAAAGTAAATAAATAAAAGAGCAATAAAAGTGAGTTTTTTATTCATAATGTTATAAATTAAGGTTGAGTTCAAACTTTGTTCTTACAAATATAGTTTATACTTTTGTACAAATTAAATGATTATGGGAAATATTACCGAGAGAGCAGTATTTGTTAGTGTTATCACTTCTAATAGCACAGAAGAGCAAGTAACCGAATACTTAGACGAATTAGAGTTTTTAGCAGAAACAGCAGGAGTTGAAGGGGAGAAAAGATTTGTCCAACGTATAGACAGACCCAATTCTAAAACATATATTGGCACGGGTAAACTTGAAGAGATTAAGACTTATATCACAGAAAATGATATAAAACTAGTAATCTTCGATGATGAACTTACTCCATCTCAACTAAGAAATATAGAGCGAGATCTGGAATGCAAAATTTTAGATAGAACAAATCTTATTCTGGATATTTTTGCCCAGAGAGCTAAGACAGCTTATGCAAAAACACAAGTAGAATTAGCGCAATATCAGTATCTACTACCAAGGCTTACAAGAATGTGGACACACTTGGAAAGACAAAGAGGTGGTATTGGTATGAGGGGTCCGGGAGAGAGCCAGATCGAGACAGATAGACGTATAATTTTAGACAAAATCAGCCGACTAAAAGATCAGCTTAAAAAGATAGACAAACAAATGGCCTCACAAAGGGGCAATAGAGGCTCTCTGGTGAGAATTTCTCTTGTAGGGTACACCAATGTAGGTAAAAGTACAATAATGAATCTATTGGCCAAAAGTGAGGTGTTTGCAGAGAATAAATTATTTGCCACTCTTGACACAACGGTAAGAAAGGTTGTAATAGAAAATGTGCCATTTTTATTAAGTGATACGGTAGGTTTTATTAGGAAGCTTCCTCATCAATTAGTTGAGTCGTTTAAAAGCACGCTCGACGAGGTTAGAGAATCTGATATATTAATGCACGTTGTGGATATATCTCACCCAAATTTTGAGGAACAAATAAGAGTTGTAAAACAAACTCTACAAGAGATAGGTGCTGGAGACAAGCCTACATTTATGGTATTTAACAAAATAGATGCATATAAATATGTAGAACCGGATGAATTCCATTTAGGTGAAAAAACAAGGGAAAACTTCACATTAGAAGAG
>CAZYQA010000264.1:0-3857 GCA_964649555.1 uncultured Muribaculaceae bacterium | reverse complement strand
AATAAACAAAGAGAGAGAGGTAATATATGATGAAATAGATTCATATAAAGACTCTCCGGCAGAAACTATTTACGAAGATTTTGAGAAATTACTTTTCGGCAACCACCCGCTTGCAATGCCTATTTTAGGGACAAAGAAAAGTTTGTCAAAAATCAACAAAAAAGTATTTATAGAGTATTTAAATGAATACTTTACCCCTGCTAATATGTCGTTTACAATAGTAGCAGACATAAGTACCGATAAAGCCATTGCATTAATAAAAAAATCCCTAAGCAAATATTACAAAGAAGGGGTTGAAATAGAGATCTTTGAAGAGAGTGAGAAAAAGCAAGAGAGCCCAAAATATCAAGAGCTGCAAACCTTCACAGCCCCATTCAGAAAGACTGATACAAAAAAGAAAAACCATCAGGCACACTGCATAATAGGTACAACAGCATACACTGCTTATGATAGCAGAAAGATAGCATTAGCCATGCTCACCAACATAATTGGAGGGCCAGCCTCAAATAGTAAACTAAACATGCTTTTGAGAGAAAAGCACGCAATGGTATATAATGTAGAGGCCGTATACACCCCATTTGCCGAAACAGGAATTTTCAGCATATATTTCGGTTGCGACAAAAACGACATGGAAAAATGCATCTCATTGGTAAAAAAAGAGATAGAAAAATTGATAGAAAAAGAGCTAACTCCGGCTACTCTCAAAGCAGCAAAGAAACAGCTACTTGGGCAATTATCAATTTCGCAGGATAATAATGAGGCGCAATGCCTCTCTGCGGGAAAATCTCTATTGGTATTTAACAGAATAGATAACTTTGAAAGCCTTAGAAAAAAAATAGAATCAATCAGCGCACTTCAACTTAATGAGGTGGCTAAAGAGATACTTAATTGGGATAGAATCTCAATATTAATTTACTAGACATGGATAAGTTACTGGAAACATATATCAAAGAGAACTCCTCAAAAGAGGATGCGGCACTACTATGGCTAGTAAAGCAAACACATTTGCGAACAAACCACGGGAGGATGCTCTGCGGAGCAGTAGAAGGCAAACTACTGGAACTAATCTCTAAAATGATAAAACCTGAGGCAATTCTAGAGATTGGCACATTTACAGGCTACTCAGCAATCTGCCTGGCAAGAGGGCTAAAAGATGGAGGAAAGCTGGATGCACTCGAGATTAATGAAGAGCTGGAAGATTTGATAATGGAAGGATTTGAAAAGGCTGGGATGAAAGAGAAAATAAATCTCATACTTGGGGATGCCAAAGAATCACTTATCAAGCTAAAGCAACAAGATAAAAAATACGATCTCATCTTTATAGATGCAAACAAACGGGAATATCCTCAATACTATAAAATGGTAAAAGAGCTGGTAAAAAAGGGGGGATATATAATTGCCGACAATGTACTCTGGGATGGCAAAGTATATCAAACACCAATACCTACCGATCAGCAAACAAAAGGGATAAATGAATTTAACAAGATCGTAGCAGAAGATGAAACCGTAGAAAGCGTAATAATACCGCTCCGAGATGGGATCAACTTAATCCGGGTAAAGTAATATGCAAAAGAATATAGAAAATAATATCAAAAGCAAAGCATCTATCGTATATGCAATCGTTTTATTAGCCATAATATTGGTTGTGAGTTTTCTATATAGTATAAAAAGTGATATAAAAGGCCAAAAACAAGATATTCACAACAGTTACAAAACACTTACCCTTACAAATGATTTTATAAATGAAGTAGCACAGGCACAAAATTATGCCGGACTATACATAACAAGCAAAAACAACAAACATAGAAGACAACTAATAAAAATATTAGACTCGTTAAGTATAAAATCCGACAGCTTAATCCAAATTAAGCCGGAGGATAGCGCCGCAATAAATGAGATAAACAGATTGCTACACATTCAGCTATCCAATGCCACCGAATTAAACAACTTACTAGTACAGAAAAGCCCGTTGGAAGAGCTGAGCAATAAGCTCAAAACACTGGAGCCGGTAATCAAAGAAGATTCAATCAAAAAAATTAACATAAGGCAAGATACTATTATCCACGAGGCACCTAGAAAAAGTTTCTTTAAACGATTAAAATCGGCTTTCAACCCAAAAAAAGACTCGGTAAAAGTATTTATATCTCAGCGTAGAGATACAGTTATGGAGGTATCAAAAGATTCATCCATGATAGTAAGTGTAGTATCAGATGCAGCCCAATTAGCAAATACAGACTACATCAAAAGAATACGAGATATAGAATCCAAAATCTCAAAACTAATAAATGCCAACAACAACATATCCAATCAGATTACGGCATTAGTATTACAGATTTACAAGAACAATATTATCAGCTCCTACCATACAATAGAGAAAAGAGAGCAAAAAATCGGCATCAATTATTTTACCATCATCATTGGGAGCATAATAACACTGCTACTGATAATGTTATTTATATGGCAAATAATAAGAGATATAAATAAGGCTCGCCAGATGAGAGAAGAGCTGGAGGTTGCCAATAAAAACATAAAGCAAATACTAGAGAGCAGGCATAAAATGCTACTCTCAATCACGCACGATATAAAAAGTCCTCTGAGCTCAATAAGCGGCTATACCCAACTTCTAAAAATGAATCTGACAAATGAGCAGATAGAAAATATCAAACCAATTGAAAATTCAATAGAGCATATCCAGTCACTTCTATCGAACTTATTGGACTTCTCAGCTCTAGAGCAAGATAAACTTGATATCACATACTCCACATTTGATATAAAGAAACTGGCAGATGAGCTATACTCAATGTTTAAGCCCATTCAAGAGAGAAAAGGGATACAATTCAATGTATTCTCCCCATCTGTAAATATAAACTCCGACCAACTAAAAATAAGGCAGATTGCAACCAATCTCATATCAAATGCAATAAAATACACAAAAGAGGGGGAAGTAAACGTAACATTTACAGTTGAAAACAACAATCTGATAATAGATGTAAAAGATACCGGAGTGGGAATCCCGCAAGAGAAACAAGCTACACTTTTTGAACCATTTGTAAGGATCAAAGAGAATAATGAGTATGACCAAGGGAATGGATTCGGGCTATATGTAGTAAAAGGGTTGGTTGAGCTGATAAATGGCACAATCACATTCAACTCAATTGTAAATAAAGGAACATCCATCCAATGTATAATACCGGTAAAAATTGAGCAAGCAACATACCTAAGCAATTGTGAAGACCAACTAAATATCACAATATATGAGGATGACCCCTATCTTATGAATATCCTTCAGATAATGGTAACAAAACTTGGGCATAATGTGATTAGCATTTCAGAAGAGACAGATCTGATAATTACAGATATGGATATGGGAGACATTACAGGATTTGATATACTAAAACAATACAGCCACCTACCGATAATCTTGGCAACAGGCAGAAGCGATTTTAATAAACAAACAGCGCTAGATTACGGCTTTGCTAACTTTATAAGCAAACCATTCAAAATAGAAGACATAGCCACAGCCATTAATAGAATAAACTCAAAAAAAGAGACACTATTAGATACTCTCAGCCCCGAAGATGAGCTAGAGATCAGAGAGCTTATAAACCATAGCATAAAAGAGAGCATATCCTTGCTTGAGCAATCGCTTAAAGAGGATAACTTTACATTAGCTCAAAGCGTATGTCATAAATTAACCCCTATATTCAAGCAGTTAAACCTACCCACCACCAATGTTATAATCATGGATCAGAACAAAGATAAGGAATTTGAAGGGTGGCAACATTATGTTCAAGATATAATCCAAAACATCGGGAGTTACCTGCTGGGAAGCATCACTCCATGCACAATCCGGATTG
>CAZYQA010000263.1:0-3864 GCA_964649555.1 uncultured Muribaculaceae bacterium | reverse complement strand
GTTAAATTATCGAGAGTTAAACCGATTATTATTTCTAGTCCATTTTTATCTTTTGTTGGGTATTATCTTACCACTAAGAATTATTATAATTTAATAGATCCATATTTATTAGATGAGGGAGATGAGAGTGATAATTATAATCCTATACTTGTACGTGGAAAAATTAAATAATATGTATAATAAAAAAGCTGCCCAATAAATGGACAGCTTTAATTTTATGCTTTATTTTAGCTTATTTATCTAGCTTATGAATAGCAAGACCACTTTGAAGTTTTGGTTCAAACCAAGTAGTTTTTGGAGGCATTATATTGCCAGTGTCAGCTATATCGATAAGTTGTTTCATTGATACCGGATATAGTGCAAATGCTGCAGCCATTTCACCTGAATCAACTCTTTTCTTAAGCTCTCCTAAGCCTCTGATACCACCGATGAAATCAATTCTCTTAGATGTTCTAAGATCTTTGATATCTAGTAATTTATCAAAAACTAAGTTTGAAAGAACTGTAACATCTAATACTCCGATAGGATCATTATCGTTATATGTTCCTTGTTTAGCTTGTAATGAATACCACTCTCCACCAATATACATTGCAAAGTTGTGAAGTCCTTTTGGATGGTAAATTTCTTTACCCTCTTTTACTACATCAAAATCAACTTTTAGTTTCTCGATGAATTGCTCTGGAGTCATACCATTAAGATCTTTTACAACGCGGTTGTAATCGATGATTTTTAATTGACTTTCAGGGAATACTACCGCTAAGAAGAAGTTGTACTCTTCGTTTCCTGTGTGATTAGGGTTTTGTCTTTTCTTCTCTTCTCCAACCAATGCAGCTGCAGCTGTTCTGTGGTGACCATCTGCTACATAGAATGCAGGAACAGATGAGAAGATTTTAGTGATATTTGCAATATCTTCTTTGTTGTCAATTACCCAGAAGTGGTGGCCAAAACCATCTACTTTAGAAACGTAATCGTACTCAGCTGGTTTAGCTTTGATTGTTCTTTCAACGATTGCGTTAATCTCTGAGTTATCAGGGTATGCAAAGAATACAGGCTCTACGTTAGCATTTTGGATTCTAACGTGGATCATTCTGTCTTCTTCTTTATCTTTACGAGTAAGCTCGTGTTTTTTAATTTTACCTGTTAAGTAATCCTCTACATTAGCACCAACTACAAGGCCATATTGAGTTCTACCATCCATTGTTTGAGCATATACATAATAATACTCTTCAGGATCTTGAACTAACCATTTGTTTGATTGCCATTTTTTAAGGTTCTCAACAGCTTTATCATATACTTCTTGTGAATGCTCATCTGCGATTGGATCAAAATCAATCTCAGGTTTGATAATGTGAAGTAATGATTTCTCTCCAGCCTCAGCTTTAGCCTCTACAGAGTTAAGTACGTCATAAGGGCGTGAAGCAACTTCGTGAGCTATTTCCTTTGGTGGACGGATAGCTGCAAAAGGTTTTACTTTAACCATATATTTTTTGTTGTTTTTGTTTGTTTTTATTTATTTACTTGGAATTTTTTGTTTCCTGTTTTAAAGAAATCTGCTATTTGATTAGCTGCAGCTAAACCTGCATTTACATTTGCTTCTGCTGTTTCAGCACCCATTTTCTTAGGTGTACCATAAACACGTTTGCCAAATTTAGCAGCGATAGCTTCGTGGTTTGGAGTTGCAACATCTGTTACATATTTGATGTCTTCTCTCTCTTCCATTGCTTTGATTAAGCCCTCTTCATTGATAACCTCTTTTCTTGCAGTGTTTACTAAACAACCCCCTTTAGGCATTTTTGATAGAAGCTCATATCCGATTGAGTTTTTAGTCTCAGCTGTAGCAGGGATATGTAATGATATAAAGTGTGAATTTGAGTATAAATCATTAAGATCTTTTGCTACGATTACACCCTCTTTTTCCATTGCTTCAGCAGGAACGAATGGATCGAAAGCCATTACTTTCATACCAAAACCTTTAGCTAGGTTACCAACTAAGCGCCCTACGTTACCGTAAGCTTGGATACCTACAGTTTTCCCTTTTAACTCTGAACCTGTTCCGGCAGTTAATTGGTTTCTGCTCATAAATATCATAAAGCATAATGCTAATTCAGCAACTGCATTAGAGTTTTGGCCGGGAGTGTTCATTACTACTATGCCTTTCTCTGTACAAGCTGCAAGGTCTACGTTATCGTAACCTGCACCTGCTCTTACTACGATTTTAAGTTTTTTAGCCGCATCAACTACCTCTTTTGTAACTTTGTCAGATCTGATAATTAAAGCATCTGCATCCGCTACTGCAGTATAGAATTGATTTACGTCTGTATATTTTTCTAAAAGAGCGAATTCATATCCAGCTCCTTCAATGATATTTTTTATTCCGTCAACAGCAACCTTTGAGAAAGGTTTTTCTGTAGCTACTAATACTTTCATGTTGTTTTTGTTTATAGAAGTGAAAAAGATAGTTTTGTCTACCTCTTTTTTAGGAGTGGTATACATAACTATCTTTGACATGATTCTTATTTATGATTTTTTTCAAATTCTTGCATACAAGCTACTAATGCTTTAACGCTTTCGATTGGGCAAGCATTGTAAGTAGATGCTCTGAAACCACCAACTGAACGGTGACCTTTAATACCAACCATTCCTTGAGCTTTAGCAAACTCCATGAACTCTTTTTCTAAACCTTCGTGACCAGGAGCCATTACGAAACAGATATTCATTAATGATCTGTCCTCTTTAGCCGCTGTACCAACAAACATTGAGTTTCTGTCAATTTCATTATATAATAAAGCAGCTTTCTCTTTGTTGATTTTGTACATAGCCTCTAAACCACCTAAGTTTTTAACCCATTTAAGAGTTTCGTGCATAACGAAGATAGGGAATACAGGAGGAGTATTGAACATTGATTTGTTTCTTGGCTCATCACCAATATGAGTACGGTAATCAACCATTGTTTGAAGTTTACGGTCAACTTTACCTAAAATATCTTTACGTACAATTACGAAAGTAACACCAGCAGGACCTACATTTTTTTGAGCTCCACCGTAGATTAAACCATATTTTTTAATATCTACAGGGCGGCTCATAATGTCTGATGACATATCAGCAACTAAAGTTACAGGAGAATCGATATCTGTGTGAATCTCTGTGCCATAGATAGTATTGTTAGTAGTGATATGGAAATAATCTGCATCTTTAGGGATAGTGTATCCTTTTGGAATGTATGAGTAGTTTTTATCTTCTGAAGATGCTACTATTTCTACGTCTCCGTAGAATTTAGCCTCTTTAGCAGCTTTCTTAGCCCAAACACCTGTTTGTAAGTAAGCAGCTTTTTTGTTTAACAAGTTTGCAGGAACTTCGAAGAATTGAGTTGAAGCACCACCACCAATGAAGATAACTTCATATTCATCTGGAATGTTTAATAAATCTCTCCATAATTGCTCAGTTTCAGCCATGATTCTTTCCCAACCCGGTGTACGGTGTGAAATTTCTAATAAGCCGATTCCTGTGTTGTCGAAATCACGAATTGCTGCGATAGCAGATTCAACAGCTTCTCTTGGCAATACGCAAGGACCTGCATTAAAGTTATGTTTTATGTTGCTCATAATTTTGTTTTTTGATTTGTTTAAAAAATTTTAATAAAATTTAGTTCAAAGATATAAAAAAAACCTAAAACAAGTTATCAAATTTGGCTTTTTCTCCCGAAGTAAAACTAATACGATATGCAAACCTCTTTATCGATTCTTTTTTATCTCCTTCTAACTTGTTGTAATATTTCAAACAAACATCCAAAAACTTGTCTACATCTCTATCACACTCATATTTATATGATTACAAAAAGTAATTTTAGGTTTGAGATTTTTTTAA
>CAZYQA010000262.1:0-3895 GCA_964649555.1 uncultured Muribaculaceae bacterium | reverse complement strand
AAAAAGTAATAATTAGAAGACTATTAGATTAAACTAAACCCCAAAAGTTTCATTTACTTTTGGGGTTTTATTATGAGCAATTTTAGACAACTTCTAGAAGTTTACTCTAATAGAAGTCTGTATCCTTGTATCTTGCTTAAACACATCATTTATATCTTTTCTACTACCCCATAAGTATTCAATACCGGTGGTAACGGTAGGTGTAATGCTGAAGAACATATTTGCTGCTATATATTGTGCACTTTTGTATGTTGTTCCGGGCATGAAGATATTGCTATTTTTGAATGTGGCATTTGAATTATTTAGCAATTCGGCATCGGGAAGATATGATCTTACTATACTATATAATGCATTCATAGAAATTCTTGGGCATATTTGATATGATAAACCTGCATATGCTCCAAAAGTCTCTGTATTTTTAAGGTTACCTAGCTCAGACTCTCTATATATGTAACCTTTATTATCTCGTCCTACTACGGGAACAATGTCCATACCTAGGTTTGTTAGATCTTGAATATATCCTGCTATACCTGTTCCGTAAACACCTTGATAAAATGCTGTTATTTTTTTACTTATAGGTATGCCTCCACTAATTTTTCCTCCACCCGCGATATTACAATTATTGGTGTTACCAATCTGATCTCTATAATATAAGAATCTTAATAAGCCTGATAATCTTACCCAGCCCTTACCTTCTTTCCAACTATATTGTACATAAGCGGGTACATCAGGGATTCTTTGATTTATACCATAGGTGGCACTGTTGTAAGTTGCACTAAGCATAGGCATCTCAATACCAGCTCCCATGCTCCAATGATTATTGAAATTATGCATCCAATTTATTACGCTATTATGCACTGCAGTAAAAGCATTAGGGCCTTCATAATCTATCAGAGGAATACATGCTGCACCATCAGTAAATAGACTAAAGTTATACCCCACCAAAAAGCCTCTATAAGTCAAATAAGCATTTTGAAGTGCAAAGCCATATTGATTATTAGCTATAAAGTTAAAATTGATATATGCTCCGATTTGATTTTTAGTATGAGGCAATCCAACGAAGTTTATAAAAATATTGGATGTGGCTGCACTGAATTGTACTAAGGTATTATTCCCTGGTTTCTGATTCATAGGAATAGAACTGGTGGTAAAAAGAAAAGGACTCTCTATAGGGTTGCCAAAATCATAAGATAAAGTGCCTTTTGCATAGCCACCTATGCCTAAATAAAACTTTCTATCCTTTCCTATAATAGCAAATCTAGGTAATCCGGGGGCATTAATATGTTTTGGACCATTTAATGATAGAGATTCTATCAATGCTTGATCTTTACCAAGATCTCCAAACAATACTGCCATATCATGACTCATTTGTACTTTCGCATCTTCTTGCGCAAACACTCTTTCAGATAATCCTGAAACAACAATCGCTGCTAAAAGCGAAAACAATATTTTTTTCATATAATTAAATTTTTTTATGGGCTTACGCCAATTTATAAAATCAGTTAATATTTGAAAAATAACACTTCTGAATATCTTATGTTCAGATAAAAAAAATCCGAATTGCTAAAAATTACCAGCAACTCGGATTTAAGGAATAATTAAAAACTCTAATTATTTATCTTCTATTACAACAACTCTATTCAATTGCTCACCTTTAAACATTTGTTCTGTACTACCCACAGCCTCTACTCTCACTTGATCTGGGTTTACACCAGCTTTTACCAATGCATCATAAACTGCCTGACCACGTTTTTCACTCAACTTTTGGTTATATTCAGGAGTACCTGTTTCTTTATCAGCAGAAGCAAATAATACGAATTTCTTATCAGGAACTTGTTTAATTACTTTTGCAAAACTCTCAATATTGATCATCTCTTTAGGTGATATTTTATCACTATTCAAACTAAAGAATATAGCCATATCAGGTAAGATAGGAAACATCTCTTTTATAACTTTAGCCTCTTTTGCTCTTTCTGCAGCCAACTCATTTTGTAAAGCATCACGTTTTGCCTGAGCTGCGGCCAATTGAGACTCAAGATCACTGATTGTATTAATATAACCCGAATTATCTGTTACAACGATTAAATCATTTGCTCTTTTAAAGTAGCGATTATTGAAATTATAAGTAACACCGAATGTTAGAGAAACTAAAGCATTCAAACCTTTGCTTCCATTAGTATATGCAAATCTTTGATTAACCAACATTGCTTTTGCCTCTAAATTTAAATATAGGGCATCAATGATTCTCATATTATTTAGTAAACCGAATGTACCTGCTATTTCATTTTTATGCGTACTATTTCCACTTGATCTTGCCCATCCGAAACCGGCATAAGGTACAAAGCTCCAGAAACGATCTGCTCTATATCCACCTATTGCATTTGAAAGATTCCACATAACATCAGCATGTAAATTCATTGTATTGAATTTTGATTTATAATATTTTGGACAATTATAGAACTCTTTAGAATAAGCACTCTTTCCAAAATCAATAGCTCTTGCACTCAAACCCGCATATTGTAATCTCAAACCTACACTTGGAGTAATCCATTTACCAACTGAGACATCTAATGCCGGAGAAATTCTATCACCAAAATGCGTTCTTGCACCATATGCACCATAATACATTTGAATACCACCACCTACTGATACAAATATATTATCGAACATTCTATTGGTTACATAAGGGCCTCTTTTTCCTTGTACGTCAATAAGAGTCTCAGACTGTGAAAAAGCTAATGAACTCATTAGCATTAATAAGGAGATAAATAATACTTTTTTCATAATATTCTTTTTTATTTGATTAATTTCATTTCTATTATCTTTCACAAGTAAACAGAGTTTTGTTACTTTTGTTTTAATCATAAAGATATTTTTAGCACCAAATAACATTTGTAACTATAAAGAAAATAAGTATTTATATTATCGTAGAATAGGTAAAACGGAAGTGTTAAGAAAATTTTGATACCCTAAACAAACATTATAGCATTTTTTTTGTTTCTATGATAAATAACATTAACAACTTATATTTTTTACAAATTAATTTTTAGTTATATGAAAAAGTTTTATTACTTATGTGTTACACTACTAACAGTAGTTATTAGTTTAGGTCAATTAGAGGCTCAAAGCATGGACCAAGACCAATTCGTAAATCCAAAAGCTGCAAGAAAAGCTGCTCGTGAAGCTCACAAACAAGCTGTTGCTGCTGAAAACCAACTTTTATTTGAACAAGCTGTTGACGCTCTTAAAGCAGGATCATTTGTAATTGAGGTAGATCAATTAGTATTCCCAAGAGGTATGACTAAATTTGTTTCTTCTTTAACAAACTTCATTTCTATGAATGATGGTCAAGCTTTTATCCAAATCGCAACTAGTAATTTCTATCCCGGACAAAACGGATTAGGTGGTATTACAGTAAAAGGTAACGCTACTAACATTACAATGAATACAGATAAAAATGGTGTAGTTTATTACAACTTTATGGATCAAGGTATAGCAGTTTCTGCAACAGTTAATGTACAACTTATCGGTGGTGGTAATCGTGCAACTGTAACTATCTATCCAAATTTCAGCGGAAATAATCTTACACTTACAGGTAACTTAGTTCCTTACGATCAATCAGACGTATTCCAAGGACAAAGTATCTAATTAAGTTTTAATTAGAAAAGTAAAAGGGTGGCTAATTAGTCACCCTATTTTTTTATAATTTATAAATATCTATAAAACAATATTCTCCAAAGGATACCAAATAAAAGATTTAACATCGGAATATCCTAAATCGTAAAGTAATTTAGTGTATTCTGCTATCTGTCTTTTATATTTATTTATCATCATTGATTCTTCCTTATATTTACCAAACTTATAATCAACAACAATCACAGAGTCTCCATTTATT
>CAZYQA010000261.1:0-3900 GCA_964649555.1 uncultured Muribaculaceae bacterium | reverse complement strand
GATGTTATCTTATGTCTTAAGATGTCATCTTCTGTTAAGAGGAAATTTAAAAAGATGTTATGATAGTGAGTGGGGTGGTATTGCCTTTAGGCAGGAAAAATATAATTATTGTTAAGAATAGTTAGTTATGAATATAAAAGATATAATAAATCAACCTGAAGGGCGTAAATTAGAATTTAAGGCACAAATGCCTGATAAGTCTGATTTGGCGAAGACGGCTGTTGCTTTTGCTAATGATGCTGGAGGGGATATATTTATTGGTGTTTCTAATAATTCTCGTGAGGTTATAGGGGTTAATGAGGAGCAAAGAATGTATATGGAGGAGCAGATTAGCAGTGTTATTTTTGACCGTTGTTATCCTTCGATACTTCCAACGATAAAATTTGTAACAGTAGATGATAAATACTTGATGCAAATTTCGATCTTTCGTGGTAGTACTCCACCTTATTATATAAAGGAGCAAGGGAAAGTACAAGGTACTTATATTCGAGTGGGGTCTACAAATAGACTTGCTACTGAGGAGCTTATATTAGACCTAGAGAGAAAAAAAAGAAATCTCTCTTTTGATAGTGAGCTTGTTTATGAGAAAAGGGCGGAGGAATTAGATATGAGTAATTTCGCGGCTTTATTTGAAGAGAAGACAAACGATAAATTTGATGCTAAAGTTTTGCATAAGCTAGAACTTGTAAAGGAGGAACGGGGGGTTGAATATCCAACTACTGCTATGGTTCTTCTTTCTGATGATAAGTTGCGTAATTCATTATTTCATTTTGCAAAGGTCGAGTGTGCTAGATTTAAGGGTACTACTTCAGATGTATTTATAGATAGGAAAAGTATTACTACAAATATTGTTTTACAAGCTGAAGAGGCTTATAAATTCGTTTTGCGCAATATTAACGAAGGTGCAATAGTTGAGGGCGTTTATACTGTTGGAAGATGGGAATACCCTATTAAGGCTATTAGAGAAGTAATTCGTAATGCGTGTGTGCATAGGTCTTATGCCATATCTGGATCTGATATAAAGGTGGCTATCTATGATGATATGGTGGAGATAACAAGTCCTGGTCTTTTGGATTCTACTATAAATTATGGAGATATGGAGAGTAGGCAAAGTTATGCTAGGAATAAAATCATAGCTCCTGTATTTAGGAAATTAGGTATTATCGACCAATGGGGTAATGGACTAAAGCTTATTTCAGATGAACTTAAGAAGTATCCAGAGATCGAACTGAAATGGGGGGAATCAGGTTTGTTTTTTCAAGTGCAATTCATTAAAAAGAATTTTATTCCGACAGAGAAAGAAGATGTCGGAATAAATGTCGGAATAAATGTCGGAATAAATGAGCAGATACTTTCTATAATAAAAGCTAATAATCAAATATCAGCAAAGGAACTTTCAGAACAACTTGGTATTAGTTCTCGTCAATGTGAACGTATTATAGCCGAGTTTAAAGAACGTGGTATATTAGTACGAAAAGGCTCTAGAAAGAGTGGTTATTGGGTTGTGAAGCATGGGTAGGATGCTAATGATAGATTATATAGTTTGTGTGAATATTAATAAAAATTTAATGATATAATAATATGTCGGAAGAAAGAAAGACAATTTACCTTTGCTTGGCTCATATGAGCGAGGAGGGTTTGGAACAAAAATATGTAAAGGAGGCTTTTGATACTAATTGGGTGGTGCCTATGGGGCCTAATGTGAATGCTTTTGAGGAGGATTTGGCTCGGTTTTCTAATTCTATGAGTAATGGGGCTGGGGTGCTTGATCGTAGTGTGGTTTGTTTGAGTGCGGGGACTGCGGCTGTGCATTTGGCTTTGATAGCTTGTGGGGTGAAGGCTGGGGATGAGGTGTGTGTGCAGAGTTTTACTTTTTGTGCTTCTAGTCATCCTATTACTTATCTGGGTGCTAAGCCTGTGTTTATCGGGTCGGAGGGTGAGACTTGGAATATGGATCCTGTGCTTCTTGAAAAGGCTATAATCGATAGGAAGGAGAAGACTGGTAGCTATCCTAAGGCGATTATTCCTGTGGCTCTTTATGGGATGCCTTATCGCATAGATGAGATTATGGCTGTGGCTGATAGGTATGGTATTCCTGTTATCGAGGATGCGGCTGAGGGTCTTGGGTCTCGTTTTGATGGGCAGGTGCTTGGTACTTTTGGTAGGTATGGGGTGCTGTCGTTTAATGGGAATAAGATGATTACTACTTCTGGTGGTGGGGCTATGATTTGTAGGAGTAAGGAGGAGGCTGATGAGGTGATGTGGTATGCTACTCAGGCTAGGGATGCTTATCCTTATTATGAGCATACTGCGATAGGGTTTAATTATCGTATGAGTAATGTTTGTGCTGGGATTGGTCGTGGGCAGATGACTGTGCTGGATGCTCATATCGCACATCATAAGCATGTGCAGGCTCTTTATGAGGAGCTTTTGGCTGATGTGAAGGGTGTTCATATTCATAGGCAGCCTGCGGATTCTCGTTATGATTCTAATTTCTGGCTTTGTGCTGGGACTTTGGATGCTGATGTGAGGGTGGTGGGTCAGGAGAATGCTTATAAGGAGGTGGTTAAGACTGCTGTGGGTGGTGCTGCTGGGGTGATTCATGCTGTGGATTCTGCTACTACTGAGTGTCAGCCTAATGATAATGTGGAGGCATTGCGTGTGTTTATGCTTTCTAAGAGGGTGGAGTGTAGGCCTGTGTGGAAGCCTATGCATAAGCAGCCTGTTTATAGGGGCTGTGAGGTTTATAGTAATGAGGTGGAGACTGAGGTGTTTAAGGTGGGATTTTGTTTGCCGGCGGGGCCTTGTGTTACGGATGAGGATGTGCGGTATATCGTGGAGTGTTTGAGGGAGGGGATTGTTAGGGAGTAGGTATTGCCTTTAGGCAGAAAATATATAAGGCTCTGATGGGGAACTGTCGGGGCTTTTTTGTGTTTGAGAGCTTTGTAAAATTTAGATTAAATTATTGTATTAAAGAAAATGTTTTTAATTTTGTGGAATAATATATGTAGTTAATGATAATAGTGGGGAAAAATGTTATGGAAACAACAAAGAAAATATTACAAATATTAAATTATTTGGCTAGTTGTAACTCGTAACTTTGTTTCCTCAGATTTTGGCAATTAAGCTTCCCCAGAAATTGGTAAATAAGCTTCCCCAGTATTTGACTAAAAAATCCTTCATATCTTAGTAATTGAAACAAAAATACTAAAGATATGAAGGAAGCAGAACAATTAAATCAAATTGCTATGTGGAGCAAAGTTAACAAATTAAAATCAGTAGAACATCTGTCTATAAGTCAGATTTCTCGTAATGTCGGTATTGACCGCAAAACAGTTAGAAAACTACTAGGAATAAGCCTAGATGATTTTGTTAAACGAATAACAAATATTCATCGAGAGATGAAGTTATCCCAGTATGAGGATTTTATTCTTTCTAAGATTCATATTTGTAATGATATCTCAAGTGCTAGTATTGAGGATAAGCTAAAAGAAAGATATGGGGATAGTATTCAGGTGTCTTCAAAGACAGTTTATAATTATGTTCAATATCTTCGAAAAAAACACGATTTACCCAAGATCACTTCTAAGGTACGAGATATGGCTAAATGGGAAGATACTCCATATGGGGAATGGGGACAAGTTGATTTTGGTAGTGAAAATATGCCAACAATTGGAGGTTCTACTATAAAGATTTATTTTATGGTTATCATTCTCAGTCGCTCAAGAGCTAAATTCGTTTATTTACAGACACTACCCTTTACTTCAGCAAGTGCTATTTATGCTCATCAATTATCATTTGAATATTTTAAAGGTGTGCCCCAGAAGCTACTTTATGACCAAGATTCTGTATTTATAAAGGATGAGAATCTAGGTGATTATTTACATACAGCAGAATTTT
>CAZYQA010000260.1:0-3934 GCA_964649555.1 uncultured Muribaculaceae bacterium | reverse complement strand
TTTAACTCTAATCTATTATACTTCTGCATTGCAGACACAGATGAGCTCTTGTTTCTTATAATATTAATTAGTTCTTCCATTGTTATTAAATATGCTTTATAACCAGTTTTGACAGCTTGGTATATTAACCCTGCAGCTATAAATGTTTTACCCGTTCCACTTGGTCCCATAAGTATTAGGTTATAAGCATTCTCTATCCATATTAACTCTTTTAGCAGATCTAGTTGATGCTTTGTTATTCCTCCAAAATTATAATCAAAGTTTTCTAGATTATAGTTTGTGGGCAAACATGCTGATTTTAAGCGCCTATCGTAATCTCTTTTGTCTTTATATTGTATTTCAATATCAATTATATATTTAAGAAATTCTAGATTTGAGAGCTTATCTATTTGTGATTTATGGATGATAGACTCCAGGTTTGTTTTTACATGGTATAGACGTAGTCTATCTAATTGCCCCTTTAAATTGTTTAATTTAAGCATTATAGTATGGATTTATAGGTGTTGATACTTCTTTTTTCTGGTTGTAGATTATCAGGATTTAATATAGAATCTCTTTTTCCTCTATCATTAATAATAGAAGATAACAGGTAACCTGTATTGTAAATATTTGAATTTATCTGTTGAATTATCCCTTTGAATAGCTCATCTTTTGAATAGTTAGTTAGATTATTACTTAGATACTTGATATTATCTTAGGTCTGTTCTGAAATTAGCATATCGAGATAAGCGAATACGTGAAAACATAAACGATTTCTTGGAGAGTATCGAAACTACCGACGTAAAGAAAGAGTGGCTGACAAATGATGAAGTAAAACTATTGGCATCAAGCCATTGCGACATTCCAGTATTGAAGGCTGCATCGCTCCTCTCTTACCTTACAGGGCTGACAATTAGCGATATACTAAACCTCAAATGGAAAGATTTTGAGATTGCTCCCGACCGAGGTTACTGCATTCGTATCAGAACGCAAAAAACACAAACCGAAGCTACATTGCCGATTAGCTTTGAGGCTTATGAGCTTTGCGGAGAGCCAAGCACAGGTAAAGTTTTTAAAGGTTTAGAGCGTTCTATGACTCAACACCCTCGTCTCCACAACTCAAATTTATGCTGATCTTGTGAGTGACAAAAAACGAGAAACGACAAATAAAATATCACTAAAATAGAAGATGTTTTCCAATCAACATATCATATAATTAATAAAATGTATTATATTTGCATATTATATGATATGTTGATGATATGGCAAAGAACACTATGGGAACTAAACTCCCTCGAAAATTAGAACAAAAAATGGAGGTCGTGGGCGAACAGATAAAGCTTGCACGTCTACGTCGAAATTTGAGTGTAGCACAGGTAGCAGAACGAGCAACCTGCTCACCTCTTACAATCTCACGTATTGAAAAAGGAGCACCAACGGTTGCTATAGGCATATATCTTCGTGTGTTATATGCTTTGCAATTAGACGATGATATTCTATGGCTTGCCAAAGAGGATAGGTTAGGTAAGTCGTTGCAAGATTTGACCTTAAAGAGCCGTGAACGCGCCTCTAAAAAAGAGTAAAAGATGAAAAAGTTATTAGTATATGCCGATTTTGATTGGCTGAAAGATATTGAACTCATTGGAGAGTTAAGCTACGAATCGCTTCGTGGTTCAGATAGTTACGGCTTTAGGTTTGATAATGAGTGGTTGAAAAGATATGGAAGTTTATTTCTTAGTAGTGATTTAAATAACTATACTGGGCAACAATACACGCAACCCGAAAAGGATATTTTCGGCTGTTTCTCTGATGCTCTGCCAGACCGCTGGGGACGTAATCTGCTTAATCGCAGAGAGCAGATCTTAGCTTCAGAAGATAAACGCCCTGTCCGCCGCCTCTCTTCGTTCGATTATCTTCTTGGAATTGATGACTCCTCTCGAATGGGTAGCTTTAGGTTTAAGGAGACTCCAGATGGTGAATTTATCAACTCAAGCAGCACGCTACGAATACCTCCATTAACTAATATCAGAGAGTTGATTCACGCTTGCAACGAGATAGAAAAAAGCGAACAGGAGAATCAACTGCCTGATAAAAAATGGCTTGCACAATTAATACAACCCGGCTCATCGCTTGGTGGAGCAAGGCCAAAAGCAAGTGTTATAGATGAAGGAAAACGATTATGTATTGCAAAGTTCCCCTCTCGTAAAGATGATTATAACGTAGGACTTTGGGAACATTTTAGTCATTTATTAGCGACAAAGGCAGGTATAAACGCTGCATCTACACAAGTGATTTCGACAAACGATAAATACCATACCCTACTATCTCATCGTTTTGATAGACCCGAAACAGGAAAACGCATACACTTTGCCTCTGCTATGACTTTGTTGGGACTTTCGGATGGAGCTAATGCAGCAGCAGGGAATGGTTACTTAGATATAGTAGATTTCATTTTACAAAACTGTGCAGACGTAAACAATAATCTACAAGAGCTTTATCGTCGTGTTGCATTTAATATCTGCATAGCTAACTCTGATGACCACTTCCGTAATCACGGTTTTTTGCTTACCTCTAAAGGTTGGACACTATCACCTGCCTATGATATGAACCCAACGCACAATGAGTATCAAAGTCTGCTTATTTCTGACTCATCCAACAAAGCCGACCTGTCAATTTTATTAGAGGCGTGTGAAAGTTATATGTTGAGTCGCAGTGTTGCATCACAGATTATTTCAGAGGTAGCAACCACTGTGAAAAATTGGAAAACTATAGCTGCTAAATTGGGCATTTCAAATAGTGAGATGGAGATGTTCGGGACTATTTTTAATGATAGAATTAAGGATTTTATCGGCAAATAATTACATAAACCAATCTTACATTAATTGGAAAAGCGGCAAAAACGACGTAATTTCTCTTGGAAAAGCGGAATTTTACCAACCGAACTTGTAAAAATTTCTTACAAGTTCGGTTGCAACTGTTTCTAAAATGGAGATAGTTTAATCTAATTTAGTTCAGTTGTTCGGAAATTCCATACAACTGAATTATTGTATTTAATTCCGAATTATCTCTAATATTTTGGATTTTTGAAGCAAATCTATGCGACGTAAGGCGACATTGGATGTAGTTAAGAATTATATGATTATCTTTGCGCATAAACGATAACTATCAATCATTATGTCAGAAAGAAAAATAGATCATATTATTATCATTAGCTTTATGTGCGTGGCGATTGTTGCACGTATGTATGTTGTTAATGTATTGGGATGGGATGAATTTTCGGGATTTATTGCTTTTGTGGTTAGTATCTTGATTTTCGGAGCTCTCTATTTTGCATTTTAATCTATTGTAAACGATTTTTTCTCTCCGCTATTGGATAAGATTTTAGGAGGTAAACAACCTGAACCGGAGGTTGAAACTATTTCCGAAATAGAAACTCCATCTACACCAGGATATACCGAGTATAAAAATGCGGCACAAGAGCGAGTTACTGGTGAGCAACAACAAACTCTTGATAGAGTTCTGGATTACACTATGGAGACACTCTCTATCTATATGAGTGAAAGTGATATGAATACTCTTTGTGAACATATCCGCACCTTTCAGTTTGCCGATGAACAGGCGTGTGATAAGATTGATACTTTTGTTATTGTAGATAGTAAACTACACGCAGTAGATATTATGCACTTCGGCTGGAACATCGGTAATCAATTCAAAAAGTCAGGAACAGAAACATCTGTATTCTTAAAACGAGTCTTTGCACGCACTTTTGACAAATACGAAAAGTCTACTATTAAGAGTAAGCTCCGTACCAGAGGCGGTTCAATCATCAAATTACAGGACGAAATATAATTTATACCTAATCGGAGAAATTATTTGTCGAACAATAGGCGTTAATTCCCATTTTTGAGGTTGTGTGCAAAACTAATATAATGGAAGGTACTAATATTGCTGAACT
>CAZYQA010000259.1:1591-3944 GCA_964649555.1 uncultured Muribaculaceae bacterium | reverse complement strand
TTTTTGAAATGCTATTTAAATGCCTTTTAAAAGACATTATATTACCAATTAATGTATGTTGCTATTTGAAAAATAAAACGGTAAGTTACTCTACCTATGATAATATCTTTACAACAAGTTTTATAAGCTCTGACGCTTTTATTGATTATAATAATGGAATAGCAGAGTTTAAAAACGGATATGAAATTTTAGAGGCTATTTTAACCTCATTTGGTTGCAGATTATATCAGTGTCGTGGCGAGTGGTTTATTGAGAGAGTGTTTGAGAGAGCGACTGGAGCAAAAGAATATTTAAGATATTATAATAACACGTTTACTAAAGTAACATATTCATCTGCAAAAGTATTACTTGGTGGTGACAATGCTCCTTTTTATGACAATGAGCCGTCTTACGAAGTTATTGCTCCTTATGGGAAGCAAGTTATTAAACAAGATTTGCAAGATGCGTTTTCAATAATATTGAACAATTTTCAAGATAATATTCATGTTGTTACATTGGACTGGAGGGACTGGTATGATAGAGAGCGTTGGTATAAATTGTCAAGCGCTAATAATATAACGGTTTTTCAAAATCAGTATGGAATTGGGCGAGGTGCAGTATTACATCACAATGGCACTGACACTGCAATTTTTCAATGTGCTGATTGTAGTGTTGATGGTGGTGATACTGTCACAATTTCAATTCTTGCAAACATTATTGATGATGTTAATAATCCTGTTGGTAATGGAAGTGATACAGAAGATTTAAGATTTAGGTATGAATTATTTATCGGGAGTCATCATATAACTCCCGATGGTGAGGCTGTATATGAAAGAATAGGATCAAATAGGTATTTTATTAATGCTGATTTCAATAAGTCTAAGCTCATGGGTGCTCCAGCAGAAATACAGTTATCAGTTAAAGAACTTCCTGCTGCATCAGGTGGTAAGATAACTTTAGTATTGCATACCGCAACTCCAATATCTGCAGGAACTATATTAAAAACTATATATGGAGATGTACAAGTTACAGTTAATAGAGCTGAACATAAAAAACCTCTTAATTCTTTTGTGGCGGAAAGTGATAAAGGTTTTATTCGCAAAGCTGATGATATTGAATTAATAATAAATGATGCGCCTTTATGTCCAATTATAGAGCCATCAGAGCGGAGATATGAGTATAGAAATGTTAATAATCTATTAGTAACTAAAACTAATGCACATAATGATCCTTTAATTACGTACTATTATTATAATCCTATTAAAGGGTTTTATAACAGTAATGAAGCTCCATATAAAGCTAGGCAATTATGTGAAGTATTACTACAAGATCATTTTTCGCAGAATTATTCCCCACGTCAGACTTTGTCGGCTAATATTCTTTTACCTGAGAATACTAATCTATTGGATCCATTGATTGATTTTAATTTAAGTTGTAGGAATGGGCTATTTGTGATGGTTGCAGATATTAGTAATTTATCTGCAGGGACTCAAGAAATAAAAGTTGAAGAATTACTAACAGAGATAATTGAAATACAAAATGGCTAAAATTGTAATACATAATGGTAAGAGCGCAACAACTTCTAATAAAAATTATGGAGGAGCAAGTTTAGTTGGTATGACTCATGCGCATCCTAATTTTGACGTGTTAAATAAATTGGATAAAACGCAGGAAAATAAACTCACATTTAACGGGAAACAGGTTGTAACTCCAACATGGGAGGCAATTCTCAATTCATTTTCTATTGTAGATGGAAAATTAATTGCAAATAAAACATTAGGCTCTGTTGGGGAAGTATTTGCAAAATATGATGGTTCATCCACTCCAGGTGACGGAGGAGGTTCTGTTTTCAATCGTTTAGATGCATGGGCAGATTATACTGCATCTAAAGCAGGGTATGCCCTTTCTGCACTATTAGGTTACGACCTACACACGAGGATGCAAGCAATAGAGAGAGGTCAACTCCCTCTCACATGGGCTAACATAACAGGTAAGCCATCTACATTTACTCCGTCAGCTCACAATCATACGATTGCGCAGGTGGCAGGGTTGGCAGATGCTTTAGCAGGGAAAGCTCCTATAGCACATAATCACGATAGTACCTATTCTAAGTTATCTCATAATCACGCAATTTCTAATATTACAGGGTTGGCAGATGCTTTAGCAGGGAAAGCTCCTATAGCACACGTTGGCGATGATACTCATATTACAAGTGTTCATCTTGCAATTCTTAATTCATTTTCTATCATAAATGGAAAACTTGTGGCGAATAAACCTCTTGGTTCTACAGGTGATGTATTTGCAAAAGGAGTTGGTGGAGACGGAGGAGGTTCTGTTTTCAATCGTTTAGATGCATGGGCAGATTATACTGCAT
>CAZYQA010000259.1:0-1491 GCA_964649555.1 uncultured Muribaculaceae bacterium | reverse complement strand
GTCAGCTCACAATCATACGATTGCGCAGGTGGCAGGGTTGGCAGATGCTTTAGCATTAAAGGCTAATGCCACATCGTTAAATGAATATTTATTAAAGACATCTATTTTAGACGCTAGTAATCATATTTTTTCTAATGGGGGTACAGGGAACATATTGTTAGGAAAGGTTAGTAATGTTTCCTTTATACAGAATTATCAAGGTAATTCAATGAAGTGTCAGCTAACATTGAGTGACGATGGTATTGTAGCAATAAATGGAAATCTAAACATTTCGGGGTTTTCAGTGGCAACAAGATGTTATTTAAATAATAATGGAGTTGCAAGCCATATCTACTCTCAAAATGCAAGTTATCTACATTACACCACAGACGCACCATTCGGGCATTGGTTTAACAAGCAGGTAGAGATAGCTGGTAATATAAAGACATCAGGTCGTTTATTTACAACAGTTATTGATGCCGCTACAAAAATAATGTTCTTAAATGGTGGGAACGCTCAACAAATTAATGTAGGTTCCTTATTAATATCAAGCAATTATGGTGATAGTACATTAGTACCTACGAATGGATTGTTTTGTCGGGGGCAAATAATAACTCAACAAGCTATGCAAGCACCTGCATTGTATAGTAATCAAACAAATGGGATATTTATAGGAGATGCTAGAAGTGGATTAGGTGGTAATAATAATGGTGCATTATTATTATCTTATGGTAATAACCCAATTTATTTTTATACAAATAATATTGAGAGAATGAGGATTAGTGGAGATGGGAATATTACAATGTCTAGGAGCGTTAAATTTAACGGAGGTTTTGATTTTCCTACGGATGGTAATTATAGTGGACATTGTCACTATAATATGTATGGAGGCAACATAACAGGCAACACAGCATACCTACATTTCTTTCCCCTAGATAATAGTTTTATGAATACAAGAAACTCTTTTGCAAACTTTAGAGTCTCTTCAACTAGCGGTTATTATAAAACACTAGTTATTGGTGGAGATGGAGAACTATCTTGGGGTGGGAACGCAACAATATTTGGAAACGTTTACGCAAATAACGGGTTCTTAAAATCATTAGCAAATGGCTTAACTATAAGAATAGGCTCTCAAGGTACATATGCTTGTCACTATGAAACTGATGCTCCTCGCCATTGGTTCAATAAACAAGTTGAGATAAATGGTAATTTAACGGTGGCAAACAACATTAAAGCTGGAGGTGAAGTCTCTAATAAATCATCTTCAGATATTTCTTTTAAAACAGATCCTGTTACAATATTGAAAGGCTCAGACATCCTTAAAAAACTCCGTCCTGTAGAATTTACATGGAATAATTTGATTAGAAAATATAATCCGGATAAAGTAGGTAAATCTGCATCATTTATTGCTCAAGAATATGATAAAGTACTTCCGTGGGCAGTATCTCAGATATACGGAAAATATTTAGCTATAGATAAAGAAGCTGTAATTCCTTATTTAGTATCAGGATG
>CAZYQA010000258.1:3584-3956 GCA_964649555.1 uncultured Muribaculaceae bacterium | reverse complement strand
TTGTTGTAATATTTCAAACAAACATCCAAAAACTTGTCTACATCTCTATCACACGCATATTTATATGATTCCAAAAACTAATTATAGGTTTGAGATTTTTTTAATTGATGATATTCTTTTAACTGTTTTTCCAACTCTTTACATGCTTCTAAATTCACCCCTTTCATATTATTCATATAAAGTGCCATTGTAGTATTTATTGCCAGCCCATCAATGAATTGCAAATAGCTATCTTCTCCTTTATATTTTATGAAATTTGATGAATCTTTAAGGAATAAAATGGCATTTGGATCATCTAAATATTTTATTGCTGATTGGTATATCCCAAAGTTCTTATCTGAATATCTATCTTTAGGCTCTCTTTTGTTGAAC
>CAZYQA010000258.1:0-3574 GCA_964649555.1 uncultured Muribaculaceae bacterium | reverse complement strand
ATCTGATAAATACTCTTTTTTACGGTATTCAATAGAATTTTTAGGATCTGATAATTCTTTGATTTTATTTAAAAAATAATCCGGATCGGCATTCATCCCTACAACTTTATTTAGAACTTCCCCCTTATTTGTGAGTATCAAAAGAGTAGGGAAGGCTGTTACTTCATATCTTTTACGAAGCTCAATGCCTTCCCCTTTTTCCATATCCGATTTGTAATTTATAAAATTACTATTCATATATTCTCCCACTTGTTGATTGGGGAAAACAATTTTTGCAAGTTGTTTGCATGGGCCACACCAAGCAGTATAACAATCTATGAATATTAACTTATTTTCGTTTTGAGCTTTTTCAAGCACTTGAGCAAAATTGCCCTCTTCAAATTTTATCTGCCCATTTACTGAAGCTATAGACAGAAGCATAATAAGACTTAAAATAATTTTTTTCATTTTGATATAAGATATGATTTATATACTTATATCATTTTTGATGTGGCATTACCCTAAATTTATTTTAAAAATCACTCAATATTATGAAATTTGATGAGTCTGTAGTTTTCTCACAAAAATGACATTGTAGTTTTAGGTGATGATTATTATTCTGTACAGAGAACTTAGTGGTTATAGGTTCATGGTTTGTAATACATTTTGGATTTATACACTTGACAAATCCATTAATCTCTTGTGGAACCGATATAATCTTCTTCTCAACTACTTCGTAATCTTTGATAATGTTGATTTTTGCCTTTGGAGCTATCAAGGCAATCTTGTTTATCTCTTCATCTCGGAAATATTTGTCAGCTATTTTAATAATAGCCTTCTTGCCTAATAATTTGCTCTCCAGATTTGTTCCGAATGTGATCTGATTTATGCAGTTATTTAGGTTTAATATGTTGATAACTTTAAATAATTGCTCTGCAGGGATATGGTCTAATACAGTTCCGTTCTGGATTGCATTTACCTTTAATTCTTTTACTTTATTGTCCATATATCATTCATATTAAATTATTTGCCTAATAAGTAAGCAATAATTGCCATTCTTACATACATTCCGTTTTCTGCTTGTTTGAAATAATAAGCGTGTTTTGTGTTATCCACATCGTAGCTTATTTCATTTACTCTTGGTAGTGGATGGAGGATTTTCATATTATCTTTTACATCTTTTAGCATATCGGCATTAAGATTATAGATATTTTTAACCCTTTCATATTCCATAGGATCTGTGAATCTCTCTTGTTGAACTCTTGTCATATATAGAATATCGCAATCGTTAAGGTGAGCATCCAATTCTGTAGTCTCTGTATAATCTATACCAAGTTTATCAAGGTAATCTTTATACTCTTGAGGCATCTTTAACTCATCCGGAGCGGTGAATGTAAAGTGTGGTGAGAAGTGTGACATGGCTTGCAATAATGAGTGTACGGTTCTTCCGTATTTAAGGTCACCAACCATGTTTATATTTATATTATCAAGCCTTCCTTGTGTCTGTCTTATTGTATATAGGTCAAGAAGTGTTTGAGAAGGGTGCTGATTAGCTCCGTCACCAGCATTTACTACCGGAACCGTTGCAACTTCCGATGCGTATCTAGCGCTCCCTTCAAGAGGGTGTCTCATTACAATAAGGTCTACATAATTTGTCACCATTTTAATGGTGTCATTTAAAGTTTCACCTTTTGTTACACTTGTGTTTCCGGCATCTGAGAATCCTATTACTCTTGCGCCTAAACGGTTTGCAGCCGTTTCAAAACTCAATCTTGTTCTGGTTGAGGGTTCAAAAAAAAGAGAAGCCACTACTTTGTCGCTCAAAATTTGTTGGGATTTGTTCTTTTCAAATTCTTGAGCCATATCCAAAATGTGTAGGATCTCCTCTTTTGTAAAATCGTGAATGGAAATTAGACTTTTAGGCATATATCTTATGTGTTATATTTTTATTATTCTTATCCCTTCTGCTAAACTGAAACTTTGTTCAAATTTATCCATGTCATTGAGTCTTACATCAACATTTACACTGCAATTAAGGTTGTATTCTTGTTTATATGGATTTAGCCCCATATCTTTTATTACCTTCATTACATTGTTCATTTGTATATAATCAAACTCAATCGTATATGTTTGTGTCGCTATTTTTGTTATGATTTCAGAGTTTGCTATTGCATCTGATGTTGATTCCTTATAAGCTCTTATTAAGCCAGGTACCCCTAATTTTATCCCCCCAAAATATCTTACAACAACAATTAAAATATCGCTTAGCTCAGCTGATAAAATTTGTCCGAATATAGGTTTCCCTGCTGTGGAAGAGGGTTCTCCATCATCATTGTATCTCCATTTATCACCCGTATAGCCTATTCTATAAGCATAGCAGTGATGCCTGGCATCAAAATACTCTTTTTTTAATTGCTGAATTATTGGTTTTACTTCATCTTCTGAAGTGATAGGGTATGCAAAGGAAAGAAATTTACTGCCGTTATCTTTATAAATACCGGTAGACGCTTTTGAAATGCTTTTGTAACTATCTGAAACTGGTTTTTTTTGACTCTCCATATCAGATTGTAAAAGTATTTCTTTTTTAATAATTTTGCAAAATGTTTTCTAAAGATTTTATAAATAATTTCTCTGCCTTAGGAGATAAACTGCTTGCTTGGACTAGTGGAAATAGCTCTGAACCAGAGCTTGAAGATGCGATATGTAATACATATAACGATAATCACTATTTTACCCCATATATGCAACGTAACTCTATTGTTACTATAGCTAAATGTTTCCTTAATGGGGATATATTATACAATTGGGGTGCTAAATATGATATTGATGGTGCGTGTGGGTATAATATAGGAGTGAATTGTGCCGGGAATATTCCTCTTGTCGGGTTTCATGATGTGTTATGTGTCCTTGCTACGGGTAGTAAAGCCATAGTGAAGCTCTCTTCTAAAGATAGACATTTGCTCCCCGCTATTTTTAATATATTATTAAAGGATTATCCTTTATGGAGAGAGTATATTTCTTTTGAGGATTCACTAGATTTAAACGATTCTAATCGATTAGATGCGATCCTTTCTATGGGTAGTGATAGTAGTGTAAGCGCATTGAAAGCCAGTTTTACTACGATTCCTTCTGTGTTGAGAGGGCATAGATTCAGTTTTGCAGTTATAAAAGGCGATGAAAGCAAAGCGGAATTGAAGGAGCTGGCTAATGATATGTTATTATATTTTGGAAAAGGGTGTAGAAGTGTGAGTTATTTGCTGGTCCCGAAAGGTTATAATTTTGATAAGTTGAAAGAAGAAGCTATCCATTTTGCAACTCTTTTGAATGAAAAATGTTATATGAACTCTCTTAAAAGAGAGAGGGCTTTGTTGATAATGAGAGGGGAAAGATATATTGATGGAGAGTGTTTTTTATTGAAATATTCTAAGGTAGTTGATTTACCAGTAGGGGTGATAGGAGTTATGGAGTATGAGACAGATAAGGATATTGAGATATTTGAGGATGAAAACAAAGATGATAGTCAGAAAAAATATTGTAACTTTGGCACTGCGCAGGGTCCTTTGCCGGATGATTATCCAAATAGAGAAGATGTGAT
>CAZYQA010000257.1:0-3972 GCA_964649555.1 uncultured Muribaculaceae bacterium | reverse complement strand
TTGATAGGGGCAGGTTTTTCCTCATTATGAGCAGGGATATAAGAAAGCAACTCTTTAATCTGAGAGAAACATTGTTCCTCGCTATCAGCAAAAAAGTGTGCATTTCCTGTAGTCTCACAGTGAACTCTTGCTCCACCTAAAGACTCCATATCTATCTCCTCTCCCAAAACAGATTTAATCACCTCAGGGCCTGTGATAAACATCTTAGAGATCTTATCCACTACAAACACAAAGTCTGTAAGAGCAGGAGAATAAACAGCCCCTCCTGCACATGGGCCTAAAATAACAGATATTTGAGGGATTACTCCACTCGCCATCGTATTTCTAAAAAATATTTCACCATATCCTGCCAGAGAGTTAACCCCCTCTTGGATACGCGCTCCACCTGAATCATTTATACCTATAAGAGGAATTCTCATCCTAAGGGCATAATCCATAATTTTCGTAATTTTTCTAGCATGCATAGACCCTAAAGATCCTCCTGCAACTGTAAAATCCTGTGCATAAATCGCAACTGGTTTGCCATTAATTGTTCCTGTACCAATAACAACACCATCGCCAGCTAAACTTTTATTCTCCATTCCAAATTCGCGCACATCATGTTCGATGAACAAATCGTACTCATAAAAAGAATCTGGGTCTAAAAGTTTATTAATCCTCTCCCTTGCAGGAAGCTTACCCATAGCTATTTGCTTAGCTATAGCCTTATCTCCTCCCCCCTGAACAGCCTTAGCTGTTCTCTCTTGGAGTTCAGAGAGCTTTTTACTTAGTAAACTCATATTAAATGTATGTGTAGGTTTTAACCCTGCAAAAATAAGAAAATAACATATTAATCATAAAAAATAATTAATTTTGCTACCTAAGTAGTTAAACTAAATTATAACTAAAACAAAAAATAACACTTAAATTATATCAAAATATTATGTCATTTATATTTAAAGACAGGCACATAGGCCCAAGAGAACAAGAAATCAAAGAAATGATGGATGTCCTTGGTGTTAAGTCATTAGAGGAGCTGGTTCAACAAACTGTTCCTGCTAATGTGCTACTTGAAGAGCTAATGGATTTAACTCCTGCTCAAAGCGAGAACCAATATTTAGAAAACTTAAAAAATATTGCATCGAAAAATAAAAATTTCAGATCCCTAATAGGAATGGGACAATATGGAACAGGTGTGTTACCTGTAATAGTACGCAATATTTTTGAAAACCCATCTTGGTATACTTCATACACTCCTTACCAAGCAGAAATTTCTCAAGGAAGGCTTGAAGCATTACTTGTATTTCAAACAATGATCAGCAGTCTTACAGGATTCCCTCTAACAAACTGCTCAATGTTGGATGATGCACAAGCTGCTGGTGAAGCAATGCGCATGATGTACGAAGTACGTACCAGAGACGCTGTTAAAGCTGGCAAAAACGTAATGTTCGTAGATGAAAACATCTTCCCTCAAGTATTATCTGTATTACAAACCAGAGCTAAAGGCTTAGGCATTGAGCTTGAAATTGGAGATTATAAAACTTACAAATTCAGCGATAAACTTTATGGCGCAATGATCCAATACCCAGCTGCAAACGGCGAGGTAAGGGATTACGCAGATTTCTGTGAAAAGATTCACGCTGCAGGCGGTTTAGTAACTGCATATTGCGACCTATTATCATTAGCAGTATTGAAAGAGCCTGCTGCTTGGGGTGCTGACTGTGCTGTTGGTACTGCTCAAAGATTTGGCTTACCTATGGGATTCGGTGGCCCTACTGCAGGTTTCATGGCTACAAAAGATACATACAAAAGACAAATCCCCGGTAGGATTATCGGTATCTCTGTTGACAGATTAGGAAACAGTGGCTTACGTTTAGCTCTTCAAACTCGTGAACAACACATCAAGAGAGAGAAAGCAACATCAAACGTATGTACTGCAACAGCTTTAATGGCTACAATGAGTGGTATGTATGCCGTTTACTACGGCCCTAACGGAATCAGAGAGATTGCGGAAAGAGTATCAAAATATGCTCACGCTATTGCAAGCCAATTAAAAACTGCAGGATTCAAATTAGCATCTGACAATTTCTTTGATACAATCGAAGTTGTAGGTGTAAACGCAAAAGAGATCCAAGCAAAAGCACTTGCTGCCGGAGTAAACTTCTTCTACCCTGCTTCTGATAAAGTTAGAATCAGTTTTGATGAACTTACAAACTGCAATGAGGCTGAAAAAATACTATCAATTTTTGGAATCACTAAACCAGAATGTGGTAAAGATTGCAAATTTGCAACTGATTTCATGCAAAGAGAGAGTAGCTATCTAACAGAAGACGTATTCAACAAATACCATTCTGAGACAGAGATGATGAGATATATCAAAAAACTTGAAAGAAAAGATATCTCATTAACTCACTCAATGATTCCACTTGGCTCATGTACAATGAAGCTAAACGCAGCAGTTGAGATGCTTCCATTAAGCTGGGCTGAGCTTACAAACGTTCACCCTCTTGCACCAAAAGATCAGGTTGAAGGTTATATGCAAATCATCAAAGAGCTTGAGCACGATTTATGTGTTATCACAGGATTTGATGCTTGCTCTTTACAGCCAAACTCCGGAGCAGCAGGAGAGTATGCAGGTTTAGTAACAATGCGTGGTTTCTTGAATGCAAACGGTGGATCACACAGAAATGTAATGATTATCCCTACATCTGCACACGGAACCAACCCTGCTTCAGCAGCTATGGCAGGTTTCGACATCGTATTAGTTGGATGTGATGATAAAGGAAACATCATCGTTGATGAGCTTCGCCAAAAAGCTGAAGAGCACAAAGATAACCTTGCAGGTTTGATGATTACTTACCCATCTACTTACGGTATCTTCGAAGTAGAGATCAAGGAGATCATAAACATTATCCACCAACATGGCGGTTTAGTATATATGGATGGTGCAAACATGAATGCACAAGTTGGTTTAACAAGCCCCGGATATATCGGAGCTGACGTTTGCCACTTAAATCTACATAAATCATTTGCAATGCCTCACGGTGGTGGTGGCCCGGGAGCTGGCCCTATCTGCTGTACAAAAGCATTAGCACCATATTTACCAGGCTCTCCTTTAGACCCTGAGTGTGGTGGCGAAGGAATAGGATCGGTAAGTGCTGCCGCTTATGGTAATCCACTACTTTACCCTATCACTCACGCATACATCAAACTATTAGGCCCTGACGGACTAAAAGACTCTACAATGGTTGCAATCCTAAATGCAAACTATATGTCAAAAGCATTTGCTCCTGAATACACAACACTATTCTCAGGTGCAACAGGAAGAGTTGGTCACGAGTGTATCATCGATTTCCGTCACTTCAAGAGCGAATACGGAGTAGATGCAACAGATATTGCTAAACGTTTAATGGATTACGGCTTCCATGCTCCTACCCTTTCATTCCCTGTACACGAAACACTTATGATCGAGCCTACAGAGAGTGAATCAAAAGGTGAAATCGACAGATTTGTTGAAGCAATGAAACAAATCAAAATCGAGTGTGAGAAAATTAAATCAGGCGAATACGACAAAGCTGACAACCCTATCACTAACGCACCACACCCTGCAATAGAGGTTTGTGGCGACGAGTGGAATCATGGTTACTCACGCACAACTGCCGCTTATCCGCTAGAGTGGATCAAAGAAAACAAGTTCTGGCCAGCAGTTGCACGTGTAGATAATGGATTCGGAGATAGAAATCTAGTGTGTAGCTGTCAAGGTTAAACATAATATAACTTACTCCTATAATAAGGCTCCCCTCTTAATTTGAATGCAAACTTAAGAGGGGAGCTATCTTTTTAAATATTATATTCTGTTTTAGTAAAAAGTACTTTTTATCGAAAAAAAAATTATATTTGTGGACTTAACTTATGTTAGATCCCTATTAAACTATGTCTCAAGAACAGTTAAATAAAGATAAATTTAATCGTATTTTTAAAACTCACTATAAT
>CAZYQA010000256.1:0-3998 GCA_964649555.1 uncultured Muribaculaceae bacterium | reverse complement strand
TCAAGATTTTGAGTATCCGGCACCAAAGTAATATTTAAAGGATTAAGATCAGCAAGAATAACAGTTTGGCTATGATAGCCAATAGAAGAAATAAATAATTCATCGCCAACTTTTGCTTCCAATTCAAATTTACCATCTAAATCGGTAGCAGTACCTTTTCCATTGGATTTGTTTTGAACATAGACTCCGATAGCACCCAAGCCACTCTCATCTTTAATTGTTCCATCTATCTTACCATTTTGCCCAAAAGCGAATTGGGGCAAGAAGAATAAGATCATAAGAAATAGTCTTATTTTTACCATAGTTTTATTTTGTTGTTTACGTGTTTTGTTGAAAAATCGTATTGTAAAAATATCCTTTGTTCAAAGATAAATAATCAAAAACAATCTCTATTTCATCACTACAACAATATATAAAACTATAAATTTATCTATACAACCATAAAATTAAATATATGATAATGTGTATATTCCAAAAACTACATCTATACTTTCTTAATAAAATCCTGTAACCCCTCATCACACTCCAGATTCATCTTTTTCCTTAGCCTATATCTTGCCATATCAACAGATTTAGGTTGAGAAGAGATAATAACAGCAATCTCCTTTGAGCTTAACCCTATACGCAATAATGCTGCCAAACGCTTTTCATTAGAGGTAAGATCGGGAAATTTCTCTGATAACTTATTTATAAACTCACTACTCACCTTATCAACCAATTTCTCCATCTCATTATTCTTAGAATTAAAATGCGATATACTTCTACTTATCTTATGTAACTTCTCCAGTTTCTCCTCTTCATTTAATTTATAAGACTCTCTAAGCTGCGTTTGAATATTCGTTAGCATATCCCCTCTACTTTTCACAAGCATAGCAGTATTAGTTAACTGCTCCTTTATAGAAACCAATTCTCTATTTGCACTATTTGCAACATCTTTAAGATTACTTGTCTTAATCTTATTAATCATATAAGCAGCAATACATATTACAGAGACAAATAGTAGCAGAATCACGGCAATTATATACTTCATCACCGTAAGATTATATTGTTGTTTTTGCTCTTTAATATTTCTCTCCTTAGTATCTATTGTATATTGGAGCATTTTTGATTGGTAATCACGTATTTTTTCAGAGATTTTTTCATTCTCAACATCATCCAACACCATTCTCAAATGCTTAAAAGCCGGTTCAAAATTTTTCATCCCCGAATAAACATTTGAAAAATATCGGTTATTATCCTGCATCAGCTCTCTCGCGTTTACCTTCAAGGCAAATATCCTTGCTGTATCCAAAGATTTTATTGCATTTGGGTGATCTCCCCAATAATAATACTGCATCCCAAGGTTATTATAATTTTCTGCTAAAGCCCAAAACTGATCACTCTCTTTATTAATACTTATTGCTTCACGCAAATACCCTACTCGTTTCTGCAGATCCTTGCTTTTATATAAAGTTAAATTGTTGAGGTTTTTAGCCATCCCCCTCCTATTTCCTATTTTTTTATTAATTTTTAGAGATTTTATAAAATTCAACTCAGCTAATTCAACGTCCGGCACATGGACATATGTAAGCCCCATTGTATTATAGCACATTGCAAGCAGAATACTATCACACATAAGATTTGCAACATCTATAGCATCAATAATTATAGATTTAGCTTTGGATAACTCTCTCAGATAAATGAAGAAAGAGGCTTTCTTTAAAAGAATATTTGCTTGCAACTGTAGAGAATCCGTCGGGCAATAATCGAGTGCTTTTTGGATATATTCAAAACCTGTTACAAAATCGCCAAAATTACCATAAGCTGTTGCAGCAAGGAACTTACCTTTAGCTATGATCCAATTCTCATTATTCGCCTCTCCGTAAGAGATAATCTTATTTGCAAGAGTTAATGTTTTTTGCGGATTGGAATAAGGTATTTTTTCAGCCTCAGAAATCATCGATAAAATCTCAGTATAGGTTTCCAAAGAGCTTTTACTTTTTCTCTCCTTAGCAAAGAGATTCCCCTGCGCAAAAGAAATAAGTAAAAGAGCCAGTATATAGTGTCGCATAATATGTCATTTAAGTAAGATACGACAAATATACAAAAGGCATACAAATAAAGAAATGTATCTTATCAAAATTCTCATTTCTATGTTGTATATCTCTTTTTTTGTCATTTTCAAGTAATTTGTAAAACAGTATTTTCAAAAATATTTTGACCGCCAAAGCCGGTTTTTTAACCGTTGGGCTTTAAATGCCCAACGGAATAAATCAAATAAATCGAATGAAACGAAACAAGTTCGTTTCTACTCGGAGACACAACGAACACTAACGCCGCTATTGCGACTGTAGTTGCTCTGGTACACGGAGCTACTATTGAAGTACAGGTTCCAACTGTTGGTAGGACTGCTCGATGAACTTGACCAGTAGTAGCCGATGTAACCGGCGTAGTACAACGAGCCATTGCTGAGGCTACGGTACCCAGCCGCGGGAATAAAGAGTGAAGCACTTGATGTGGGATTGAAGAATAATCTACCTATATAGGCAACTTCGGAGGTGCTCTTACTCACTGCGGAATTAGCAGTACCTGTTGGTGAAGAATCTATTGCCCTACGATCAAAAAAACCATCGGCGTAATAACCAAAAACACTATTAGAAACATCTGATGACCCTGACCCTGATCCTGACTTAGGACTCAAATATAACGACTGACGAAACTCGGATCCGGAAACAACTGCTGATGCAGTAGAAACAGCAACATTGGTAATACCATCATTGAGGCGACGGTAACCGGGAGGGCATGTCTCATGGGCAGCCTTTAAAGTATTCCAATAAGTTGTTGGAGCTGTTGAATCCCACCATGTGATAGCACCTGTAGTGTGAGGATCCCATGCATAACGAATTCTTGTTGCATTTGCCCACTGCCAATAAGCTCCTGACTGGGTAGGATAAGCGGTGAACTTGCTAGCTCCAAGCGCAACGGTCTGATTGAGATTGGTTGCGGTTAAATTATAAGGAGAAAACTTCACAGCCGCAGGGCGAGATCCTTGTGACATACCTGATGGTACAGTACCATAATCATCCCCATCTTTAAATAGATAATCTGCTCCCTCTCCCTGCCTCAAAAACAAAATCTGATATTTTTTCCCATCATTATATCTGAGTACAACGGTAGCATATCTTGCAGGATTAGCACCTGTGGAGCTATAAGCACTCTTTAACCCTATACGAAACTCTATATAACCAGTAGCAGAAACTGTTCCAAACGCAAATGACTCTGCTGTTGCAGAGCTAATAAGTTGAGCATCCTCTGCGTTACTATTTTCAGGGTGAGCTGAAGGGACTGTATTATCGAACAATATATCACTATCTGCCCATTGAGCATCACTCTGATAAACTCTTGCTGTCCATAATCCCTCACTAGCAGCATCTCCTACATAGGTACGGATTATTCGCTCACCTGTCTCTGTTGCACGCCAAAAGGCGCCTAAATAACTTCTTTTATCGGTAACTACTGTTCCTGGAAGAGATGAAATAGCCAATGATTTCAACTGGGTAACATGTACTACATCCGTATTTCCATATTTGATTGTAGCCCCCTGATTAGCTGCGGTAGTATTAGCTGGTGCATAAGTATAAACGCGCTTATTCCCTACGCCCTCCACACTCTCTGTTGCTGTTGCAAATGTAACGTCAGATCTTACAGATAATCTTAATTGTGCGGGAGCTGAACTTGTGAGCTTCCATGCTAGAGTAGGCATATCTGTACCATCTGTTTTTTTACACGATACATTAAAGGCGGTTCCTTTTCCACCTCCTCCCTCTGGTGGAAAAACCAACAAATTTCTATCCACCGTCACAACCCCCTCAGGCTCAAACTTAATCCCATAATTAATACGCTTGCCTGCCTCCCATACCTTGCCACCCAAATCAATTACTTTAGAGTCTTTCCCCTGTATATCTATTGTGAGCTTGGCAGAGGCTGTAAGAGTTTGCGGAATCATCATCAGATAACCA
>CAZYQA010000255.1:0-4009 GCA_964649555.1 uncultured Muribaculaceae bacterium | reverse complement strand
ATGTACATTATTATTATAATTCAGTAGTTTCTATTGATAGTGTTGATATTATCGTATCTACTTTATGGTCGCATATAGAACTATGAGATGCTTATTATATAGAAAATTATGTAAATGACTTTAAGAGAATTAAGTATGATGGCTTATCCTTATCATATATTAATTTTAATAAAGAGCATAAGCGATGTTATAACTTTATTAAAGATGCAGTAAAAAATAGTACTGCTATGCATAAAATTGTTGTTACTCATCACGTTCCATCATTTCAGCTTTCAGCTTATGAGTTTTTAGGCAGTAAAATAAATTCAGCTTTTACAGTTGAGTTGTTTGATTTTATTGAGGCTTCTAATGTTGATTATTGGATTTATGGACATTCGCACAGAAATATAAATTTAAGAATTGGGAATACAGAGTGTGTAACTAATCAGCTTGGTTATGTATTTGCGAATGAGCATTTTGGTTTTAAGCATGATAAATCTTTTTCTCTACAACACCGCACAAACCAGTGAGGTGAAGAATCCCATTAGCCCGATTGAGAGGCCGCCTATGGCTCCTTCGAGGGCTCCTATTTCAAGTGCTTTGGCTGTGCCAAGGCCGTGAGCGGAGGTGCCTAAAGCTATTCCTTTGGCAAATGGTGTTTTAATTTTGGCGTATTTAAATATTGAGGGGCCAGCTATTGCTCCGAATAATCCGCAAAGTACAACTATATTTTCAAGAAAATATGTAGATATCTTTGATAGATAATTTTAGATGAAATATCAGCAATAAGATAACAAGTTTGTTCTATAAAAAAAGAGAAATCCTCAGAGAAATTTAGACCTAAATTGTTGTTTATAGCACGTTTTAAGATTGTAGAAATAGAGTTTGCCTTTAAATACTCTGGATGGTTATATTTTTTATTCTTGGCATCAAATTAATTTGGTGTGATATTTTTGAATATATTAAAATGTTGAATAAATTTAGAGTGTAATAATCTAAAATAGGCAAGAGTATGAAAAAATTAACATTACCTAGCTTATCCAAAGAGGCTTTGGATAAAACCCCGGACAGTATGATTATTGGAGGTTGTGGCTGTTATTCGTCAGGCGATTATAATAATACAGGATCTTATTATGATTGTTACCTCAGGAGATGAAGCTGATGCTCATGGTGATAAGAAATATAATCCAGACTAGTAAGCTTTTGTATTAAAGTATAAGAGTTGCATTGTAAAAATATTCTTATATTTTTACGTTTCTACATTTTTACTTTTATTATTATGATAACTTCAATGAAATATTTTATAATTATTCTGTTCATGCTTCTAGTATCCTGTGGCAGGGATGTTGAGGAGCCGGGATTAATAGAGATAGATACCGGAGAGAGGTATCCTATATCCGATTTGAAACTCAGCGATGTTGCACAGGTGCAATATATTCCACTTAAAATGGGGAAAGATTCGTTGTATTTAGCCTATCCGGGAAGTATATGCGTAGTTGGAGAAACTTTTTTTCTAAATAATTCCAACCTGGGATCGCCACCTAGCCAGATAGTTAGGTATGATATGAGTGGAAATGTGATAGGCTTGATTGATAAACTGGGAAACGGACCTGAGGAGTATATCAGAATAGGGAATTATTCGGTAGATTCTCCTGCAAAGGAAATTTTTATATATGATCCTGAATTATGTACTATATTGGTCTATGATTTTGATGGAAAATTTAAGAGAAGTGTAAGACCTGGAGTGAGATATTACACATTCTGTGATATGGATGGAGATTATCTAATGGGGTTTACACCTAATAACAGGTGGTTTAAACCACCTAATATGCGAGTGCGTGATAAAAGTACTTCACCGCTTAGCTTTATAGAAAAGAAATCATTAGAAGTAACTCTTGCTAATTTTGACTACCCGAAACCCAGAGATATGGGGTCAGTTATAATATACAATCATTTCTCCAAAGTACCGGATGGTGTATATGTTACTTGTGAGCGGAGCGATACTATATATCATATAGATAGAAAATGTGAGATTTCTCCACGTATTGTGGATGTTACCCCTTATCAGGAGAAAAGAACGCAGATATATCCTGTACTTGAAACGGATAGATATATTTTCCTGAGCAAAGAATTCGAAAGCAAAAAAGAACAGCCATCTATCTCGGAATGGAAACCTTTTGTGTATGATAAACTTAAGCGTAAGCTATTTCGCTTAAATGTGGATATCGGAAAATACAAAAGCACCTCTCTGGCTCTGATAAATAATCAGATTGCCTTATGGCAGTTTTATATCACCCAAAATCCAAATTATGCAGCAGTGATATTATCACCTCAATTCTTACATGAAAACTATAAACATCTTCCTGCTGAGTTAAAAGAGATAACAAGCAAATTGAAAGAGGATGATAATCCCGTATTAATGCTGATAAAATTTATTTAATTGATTAAATGCTCCAAGATTGACTCTCCTTTTCCATAAGGATATGGTAAATATAGTAAAACTATAAATAAAATAAGAAATATTACAACAATTATAGTCGTACCCCAATAGATCACACCACTTGGAATATCTCCAATAATTTGACGCATTTTTTCACTTCTGAGTTCAATAGGAGCTTGCTTCTTTTTTTCATCCATATTAATTACCTAATTCTAATTGATTTTTAACTAAATTATAGTATGTTCCTCTATTATAAATGAGATTATTATGCGTACCGACTTCAATTATATTGCCCTTATCTAACACTACAATTTGATCTGCGTTTTTGACAGTTGAAAGACGATGAGCGACTACAACTACTGTACGACCTTGATAAAATGCATTAAGATTTTCCACAATAGCCCGTTCATTATTAGCATCAAGAGCGTTAGTCGCTTCGTCTAAGAATATAAAATCTGGATTTTTATATACGGCTCTAGCAATTAATATGCGTTGCTTTTGACCTTGACTTAATCCAAGACCATCTCTTCCAATCTTTGTGTTATACTTTAAAGGTAAGGACATTACATAATCATGTATACAAGCTATATTTGCTGCTTTATTTAATTGTTCAATATCTATTTCATTTTCATCAATAGCAATGTTACGAGCAATTGATTCTGAAAAGATAAATCCATCCTGCATAACAACTCCACAATGTTTACGCCACCATTTTAAATTATACTCAATGATATCATTCTCAGAAATTGTTATAAATCCACTGTTAACTTTATAATAGCCAAGCATCAACTTTATCAATGTTGTTTTTCCACTCCCGCTTGCACCTACTATTGCTGTTACCTTCCCTTCAGGAATAGAGAAAGAAATATTATTCAGAGTGTTATTTTTTGCGTGTAGATTATATTTAAAGTCAACTTCTGTAAAATCAATCTTTTTTGCCCCTTTGAATTGACAATATTGACTATCCATAGATTCTTCATTCTTTGATAAATGGATTTCATTTATTCTTTCCAAAGAAATTTTCACGTCTTGAAGTGAATATACAAAACTCATAAGTTGTTCAATGGGAGAATTAAGTTGTCCAACAATGTATTGAATAGCAAGCATTGCACCGAGGGTAATATTTCCGGTAATTACAGAGGTTGCAGCTAGTACTGTAATTAGAATATTTTTTATTTCGTTTATAAATATACTGCCAGCTTCTTGAGTTTGCTGAAGTTTAAGTGATTTCATCTGCACATCAAACAAATCAACTTGAGTATCTTCCCATTCCCATCTGCGCCTTTGTTCGCAATCTTGTAGTTTTATTTCCTGCATTGAGGTAATAAATTGATATGTTTTATTCTGATTTATAGCCTGCTGTTCAAATAATTCATAATCTATAACTTTGCGACGAGCAAGAAATGTTGCTATCCATAATCCATATATAATACTCCCTATAAAGAATACACCAAATATAATTTTATTGTATATGAAAAGTACAAAACCCAAAATAACAAAACTAAGAACGGAAAACATTATACTTAGTATTTGGTTAGTTAAAAAAGATTGTACTCTAGAATGGTCTCCTATACGTTGCATTAAATCTCC